>NZ_SJXI01000038.1:0-95443 GCF_004337455.1 Parafrankia sp. BMG5.11
CCCATCACCGACGAACTAACGGAGACGACCACTAGCCGAACACCCTGGTGGTGGCGAGGACGGCGAGGCGGTTGTCGCCGCCGGCGTCGCGGGCCTCGACGCGGCCGAGACCGTCCCGTACCTGGGCCGTGGCCACGACGGGGCCGGTGTGCACCGGGCGCAGGAAGCGCAGGGCCAGGGAGGAGAGCGAGGTGCCCGGGGTCAGGGAGAGCGCCGCCTCCTCGACGGCCAGGGCGATCAGCCCGCCGCTCACCGTCTGCGACGAGTTCAGCCCGTCCTCGGTGCGGGGGAGCGTGGCGATGCCCGGTTCGCGGATCTCGCAGCGCGCGCGCTCGGCCAGCGGGACCTGGAGCCGTCCTCCGCGGGGGCGGGAGGCCAGGCCGGTCTGCGCCGATGGCATGATCATCTCTGGGTTCGGGGCGGCCATGAAGGACGCGGTGCAGAACGCCAGCTCGTCGCCGCCGGTGCCGGTGAAGACCACCTCGACGCCACAGACCGACTTCCCTGCCTTGACCAGCCGCGCCACGGTGTTGATGGTCCCGGACTCGTGCAGCGGGTGGTAGACGTGCACGTCGAGGTCGAGGGTGACCGGAACCCGCGGGGCGACGGCGGCCATGACGGCATGCCCGCACGCGGTGTCGGCCCAGACGGCGAGAATGGAGGTCCGGACGCTCGGCGTGCCGGGCACGAACATCTCGGGGACGATCGCCGCCGAGCCGCGCAGTTCGTCACCGACCCTGGTCAGCTCGAAACCGAGGTCGGACAGGATGTGCGTGCTCGGGCGCACGTCGCTGTCACTGCTCACGGAAGCCACGCTCCTGGTCCGGGGACGGGACGAGACGGGACGGGACGGGGAGGGGCGGGGGCACGTGACCTCGATGTCACGCCCGACGGCCGGAGCGCGCCGTCGCTGGCCTCGTCCTCCCCGGCGGCCGCCGGAGCAGGTGCTCCGCGCACCACACTAAGCAAATATCGACGTCACAATCAAAGGAACGTGGCCGCCACGGTCAGGGCTCCCAGTCCCCGTCGTCGCCGGTCAGACAGGTGGAGAGCCAGTCCGCGGCCTCGACGAAGTCGTGCCCCGTCAGCCGCTGGCCCGCGGGCGGGGCGGGCCGGTCGGCACGGGGATAGGAACCCAGGAACCGGATCTTCCGGCAGATCCGGTGCAGCCCCATCAGGGCCTCGCTGACCCCGCGGCCGCTGACATGCCCCTCCGCGTCGATCGAGAAGCAGTACCGGCCCAGCCCCTCACCGGTCGGCCGGGACTCGATCCGGATCAGGTTGACCTTGCGGACCGCCCACTCCTGCAGCAGCGCCAGCAGCGCGCCCGGCTCGTCCTCGGTCGGCCACACCACGATGGACGTCTTGTCCGCGCGCGTCGGCGCGGTCGTCGGGCCGGGACGTCCGAGCAGGACGAACCGGGTCGTGGCGTCGGCGGCGTCGTTGACGTTGGTCAGCAGCGCCTCCAGGCCGTAGCGCCGCGCCGTGAACTCCCCGGCGAAGCAGCAGTCGAACCGCCCGTCCCGAACCAGCCTGGCTCCCTCGGCGTTGGACGCCGCCGACTCCCACTCCGCGTGCGGCAGGTTCGCCGCCAGCCACCGGCGCACCTGGGCCTGGGCGACCGAGTGGCCGGTGACCGTCTTGACGTCGTCCAGCGTCGTGCCCGGCCGCACCAGCAGCGCGAAGCTGATCGGCAGCAGCACCTCGCGGCGGATGACCAGCGGCCGGCCGGTCGCCAGCTCGTCCAGTGTGGCGGTCACCGCGCCCTCGACGGAGTTCTCGATCGGCACCAGCGCCGCGGCGGCGTCCTCGTTGCGCACCGCGTCCAGCGCCGCCGCCACCGACATGGACGGGAACAGCTCGTGGGTGGCCGCCTCCGGCAGCGTGCGCAGCGCGGCCTCGGTGAAAGTCCCCTCGGGGCCCAGGTAGGTGAGACGGGCGTGCGGGGCGTGGGCAGGCAAGACGTGTCTCCTGGGACCGGTTAGGCGGCGGTCGTCGCCTGCGGGGTGAAGGTCGGCGGTCACAGGTGCCTGAGCAGGGTGGTGGGGTTCTCGACCGCGTCGGCGACGAAGCGCAGGAAGGCACCGGCGGTGGCGCCGTCGCAGACCCGGTGGTCGAACGTGAACGAGAGCTGGGTGATCCGGCGGACGGCCAGCTCGCCGTCCACCGCCCACGGCCTGGGGAGGATCCGGCCGATGCCGATCATGGCCACCTCGGGATGGTTCACGATGGGCGTGGCGCCGTCGACGCCGAAGACGCCGTAGTTGTTCAGGGTGAACGTGCCGCCGGTCAGCTCGGCGGGGGTGAGCCGGCCCGCCCGGGCGGCGGCGGTCAGCCGGGTCACCTCGGCGGCGAGGCTGGCGGTGGTGTGGCCCTGGGTGTCGCGCACCACCGGGACGACGAGTCCACGCGGGGTCTGCGCGGCGAACCCGAGGTGGACGGCGCGGTGCCGGCGCACGCCGGTCGCGCGGCCGTCTGCGTCGGTGACGACGGTCGAGTTCAGGTCGGGGAAGTGGCGCAGCGCGGCGACGCAGACCCGGGCCAGCAGCGCCAGCACGCCGATGCGGGGCTCGGCGCCGCCCGCGTTGAGGGCGTCCCGGGCGGCGAGCAGCTCGGTGGCGTCCGCGTCGACCCAGGTGGTCGCGTCCGGCACCTCGCGCCGGCTGCGCCCGAACGCCTCCGCCGCGCGCCGCGCCAGCGGGCTCAACGGGACGACGTCCGCGCCGTCCGGGCCGGCCAGGTCCGCCGGTGCGGCCGGTGCGGCTGGTGCGGCTGGGGTCGCCAGGTCCGCCGGCGCGGCCGGGGTGGTTCGGGTGGCTGCGGTGATGGCCGCCTCGACGTCCCGGCGGCGGATCAGGCCGTCCGGGCCGGTGCCGGTGAGCTCACGCAGGTCGACGGCGTTGTCCCGGGCGAGCCGCCGGACCAGCGGCGAGATCACCTTGACCGCCTGCCGGGCGTCGCGCGCCGTCGGCATCGGCGCGGGTGGCATCGGCACGGGTGGCGTCGACGGCAGGGACTCCGGGGCGGTCGTACCGACCAGCGACCGGTCAACGCGGCTGGCGCGGCTCGCGCGGCCGGCACGGCTGGCCGGCGCGGGCTCGGCGCGGGGGCCGTAGCCGATGAGGACCCTGCCGGACCCTCCGCCCGCCGACCCCGGAGCGCCGTCCAGGCCGTTCGGGCCGTCCGCCGGCTGTTCCGCGGATTCGTCGACCGTCACGGTGATCAGCGGGGTGCCGACCGGGACGGCGGTGCCGGGCGGGCCGGCGAGCGCGGTGACGACGCCCGCGTGCGGGCACGGCACCTCGACGACCGCCTTCGCCGTCTCGACCTCGGCCACCGGCTGGTCGACGACGATGACGTCCCCGATGCCGACCATCCAGCGGACGATCTCGGCGGAGGTCAGCCCCTCGCCGAGGTCCGGGAGGGCGAATTCGAGTACCGCGGCCACGGTGTCACTGCTCCCACTGGAGTCGGGCGACGGCGTCGAGGACGCGGTCGACGCTGGGAAGGTAGTGATGCTCGAGCATCGGTGGCGGGTACGGGATGTCGAACCCGGTGACCCGTAGCACCGGGGCGGCCAGGTGGTGGAAGCACCGCTCGGTGACCCGGGCGGCGATCTCCGCGCCGACGCCGCCGAAACCCGCGGCCTCGTGCACCACGACCGCGCGCCCGGTGGCCCGGACCGCCGTGCAGACCGTCTCGTCGTCGAAGGG
Organism: Parafrankia sp. BMG5.11; assembly: GCF_004337455.1. Lineage (NCBI taxonomy): Bacteria > Bacillati > Actinomycetota > Actinomycetes > Frankiales > Frankiaceae > Parafrankia > Parafrankia sp. BMG5.11. Next base: position 3,714 of record NZ_SJXI01000038.1, read on the forward strand.
CACCAGCGAGCGCAGGTCGACGACCGCCAGGTCCCAGCCCTCCGCGACCGCGGCCTCGGCGGCCCGCAGGCACACCGGCAGCGCCGGGCCGTAGGTCAGCAGCGTCGCAGAGGTGCCGGGCCGGCGGACGGCCGCCCGTCCGATCGGCCCGACCTCGGCGCGGGTGACCTCGGCGGGGGAGAGCCCGTCCTCGGTGGACCAGTAGAGCCGCTTGGGTTCCAGGAAGACGACCGGGTCGTCGGACGCGATCGCGGCGCGCAGCAGCCCGTAGCTGTCGGTGACGGTGGCCGGGGTGACCACGTGCAGCCCCGGGGTGTGCGCGTAGTACGCCTCGCTGGAGTCGCTGTGGTGCTCCACGCCGCCGATGCCCCCGCCGTACGGCACGCGGATCGTGATCGGGAGCCCGACAGCCCCGCCGGTGCGGTTGCGCATCTTCGCCACGTGCGACGCGAGCTGCTCGAACGCCGGGTACGCGAAGGCGTCGAACTGCATCTCGACGACGGGCCGCAGCCCGTACATCGCCATGCCCACCGCGGTGCCGAGGATGCCCGCCTCGGCCAGCGGGGTGTCGAGGCAGCGCTGCGTCCCGAACTCGGCGGCGAGGCCGTCGGTGACCCGGAACACGCCGCCGAGCGCACCGACGTCCTCACCGAGCACGTGGACGTCGGGATCCGCCCGCAGCGAGTCGCGCAGCGCGGCGTTGAGCGCCTGCACCATCGTCGCCGCGCTCACCGGGCCTCGCCCCCGGCCGGGCCGGTGCCTGCCTGGTTGCTGCCTGCCTGGTTGGTGTCCGCGGGGTCGGTGTCCGCGGGGTCGGTCTCGGCGGCGATGCGGGCGGCCAGCTCGGCGGCCTGCTCCCGCAGCTGGCTGGTCGGACGGGCGTAGACGTGCGCGAACAGCGAGCCCGGGTCCACCGCGGGGGGCTCGGCGCCGAACTCGGAGCGCATCTCGGCGGCGAGCTCCTCGGCCGCCGCGGCCACGGCGGCCCCCGCCGCGTCGTCGAGGAGGCCGGCGTCGCGCAGATGCCGCTCCAGCAGTGTCACCGGATCCCGGGCCTGCCAGGCGGCGACCTCCTGCGCCGTGCGGTACCGGGTCGCGTCGTCGGCGCTGGTGTGCGCGTCCAGCCGGTAGGTGACCGCCTCGACCAGCACCGGCCCCCGTCCCGCCCGCGCGTGCTCGACCGCGGCGCCGAGCACGGCGTGCACCGCCGGCGCGTCGTTGCCGTCGACGAGACGTCCGGTGACGCCGTAGCCCACCGCCTTGTGAGCCAGCGTCGGCGCCGCGGACTGCCGCGCCAGCGGCACCGAGATCGCGTAGCCGTTGTTCTGCACCAGGAACACCACCGGCGCGTTCAGCACCCCCGCGAAGGTCAGCGCCTCGTGGAAGTCACCCTCGCTGGTGGCACCGTCGCCGACGAGGGCGAGGGCCACGACGTCCCGCGGCGCCCCCGGATCCGACGCCGCGCGCAGCCGGGCGGCATGCGCCAGCCCGACCGCGTGGCAGGCCTGGGTGGCCAGCGGGGTCGCCAGCGGCGCGATCCGGTGCTCCCGCGGGTCGTACCCACCGTGCGTGTGCCCCCGCATCATGGCCAGGACGTCCGCCGGCCGCACTCCGCGCGACACCACCGCCAGCGTGTCGCGGTAGGTCGGGAACAGCCAGTCCGTCTCCCGCAGCACCATCGCGGGGGCGATCTGGCACGCCTCCTGCCCGGTGGAGGCCGGATAGACCGCGATGCGGCCCTGCCGGGCCAGGGTGGTGGCCTGCTGGTTGTAACGACGTCCCAGCACCAGGCGGCGGTGGAGCGCGCGCAGCAGCTCGGCGTCGAGCGCCCGCGCCGCCGGCGTGCCGAGCACCCGGGCCGGTTCGGGACCAGGCAGCAACGGCCCCGGGTCACGCCGCGGACCGTGGTAGACCGGACCGCGGTCGGTCGGGCCGTGGGAGCCTGGCGGCCCGGCGAGGCCGGACGCGGCGCTGGCGTCGAGGATCGTCATGGTCCACCTTCGGCGGTTGGCGGCGGAAAGGGTTCGAATGCGGCCCGTCGCCGGCTCTGCAGCCCGACCGAGACGCGGCGGTGCCCCTCACCACCCTGGTGAGCCGCCAACGCGAGGTCCGACGTTCAGGAAACGAGATGTGGCCAGCGGTGGCCGGGCGCGAGCTGTTCAGGTTCGCCGGCATGCCCGGTTCGGGCGCTGTCCGTGATCACGATCCTTCTCCGCTCGACTTCTTGGCACTGGCTGGGCTTCGCGGCTTCCCGTTGACGGTATCCAGGCGGTAGCCGGCCGCTGCCAACCGATTTTCCGCCTCTGCTCGACGGCTGGACCGTGTTCAGAATCACCCTGGGGGTTCGGGTATGGCATCAGCTGCGTGGGTCATGTCGTAGGGAAACACGGGCAGAATCTTGCGGTTGTTCTCCGCGTGACACCTTGACTACCCGGTTTTCCGGTAATGGTGGTGGCATTTCAAGGGCTGGTCGGTGCTTGCCGATCAGACTCGTTTCTGTTCCTGTTTTGCCTGGTCAGAGGCATGATCGAAATCTGTCGGCCGGAATTTTCCGCAGTGGATGTGAGTAGTGCGGCACGGTATCCGCTGGCCGTGACGCGCAGTGCTCCCACGGGCCGGATGTCCAATTTCCGGGCGGCCGCGGCGCCGCCTGAATCCGCCGGACTTTCGGCCCTCCCGACCTGTGACCAGGGTCTCCGTCGGGGCCGCCGAAAGTGCCCTCGATGATTGTCGTCCTGCCGTCCGGACCCGTTTCAGATCCTATTGGGTTGGGACGGACGAGCCAAAGCGCCCGGCCGGCTGAATGGCTCCGCCGTCGCTCCGAGTGCTGCTTCTGCCCCCGTGCAGGTGTCGCCGTCCGCACCCGGCCCCAGAGCAAGATCGAAGCGTGGCGGCGGAGAAGCGTGCGGCGGAGAAGCGTGGCGGCTGGGTGAGTCCATAGGCTCGCTGACTCGCCACACATCAACTGCGCACACTCCGGGGTGCCCGCCGAGTCGAGGTGTGTGGCTGAACGTGTGCGCTTGGTGGGCTGTCGGTGTTCGCTGTTCGGGGGGTGGTGGTGGGGAGGCGGATCTTGACGGCTTGGCTGAGTGAACGCATACTCGCCCGAATGTCGAACGGTGGGAACGGCGGGCCGGAACCGAGGGCACTCCCGATACCGGCGGACTGGGATGACGTCACTCCCGGCTGGATGACGGCAGCGCTCGCCAGCCGGCACCCGGGCTCGGAGGTCGGCGAGGTCAGGCTGGTCCTCCGGGACGACGGCAACAACCGCCGTGCCCGGTTCGGCGTCACCTACAGTGCGGGCACCGGCCCGGACGCCGTGTTCTGCAAGGCGGAGGGCCTCGGCGAGCACCGGGTGCTGCACCGCAACAACGGGAACATGTTCAACGAGCCGGACCTGTTCGCGTCCGGTGCCCCCCTCCCGGTCGATCATCCCGCCTCGTACCTGGTCGTCATCGACCGTCCGGCCGAGGACTACGTGATCGTCATGGAGGACGTGACTGGGCGCGGTGCCGATCCTCGCGACGCCACCCGGCCGATGACACCCGACCAGGTCGCGCACGGGCTGCGCGGGCTCGCCCGGCTGCACAGCCGGTACTGGGGGTTCTCCGGCGAGACGAACCCGGAGCTGGCCTGGGTACGGACCTGGGAGGCGACCGAGGGCTTCGCCGGGGCGCTGCGCACGCGCGTGCCGACCGGGGTCGAGCGTGGCATCGACCTGTTGCCCGACGAGGTCAGGTCGCGCAGCGCCGACGAGCTCGTCGGGCTGTGGTGGCGCTACGTGGAGTCGCTGGCCGCGGACCCGCCGACCCTGCTGCACGGAGACGCCCACATCGGCAACACCTACGTCCTGCCCGACGGCGACGTCGGGTTCCTCGACTGGCAGGTGGCGCGGCGCGGCGGCTGGTCGCAGGACGTCGGCTACTTCCTGGTGGGCTCGCTGACGGTGGCGGACCGGCGTGAGCACGAGGCCGACCTGGTCGCGGAGTACCTGGGGGCGCTGGAACTGCCGGGGGAGCGGCGCCCGTCGCTGGAGGCCGGCTGGCTGTCCTACCGTGCCTCGGCGGCCTACGGTCTCGCGGTGTGGCTGTCGACGCTGGGGACCGACGGCTGGCAGCGCCGCGACGTCTCGCTCGCCCTCGCCGAGCGGTACGGGGCGGCGTTCGTCGAGCTGGAGACCGAGGCGGCGCTGGATCGCCTGAGCCCCTGAGCCCCTGAGCCCCTGAGCCCCGGCGCCCCTGAGCACCCGCGCCGGCGGCGCCCGGTCGTTGCGGGCCATAAAAAAGTGAACGTACACTTATCAACTGTGCATCCGTTGTCTGAGCGCAAGGACGGTAAGCCGGGAAGCGGGCCGCTGGCGGGCGTGAAGGTCGTCGAGCTCGCCGGCCGCGGGCCGGGGCCCTTCGGCGCGATGATCCTCGCCGATCTGGGGGCCGAGGTCGTCCGCGTCGCCCGGCTCGAGGACGTCGCGCCGAGCGAGGAGGAGAGCGCGACCGAGCGCTCCCTGAAGGGGCACCGCCGTATCGACCTGCTGACCCGCGGACGCCGGTCCGTCGCGCTCGACCTCAAGCATCCCGGCGGCGTCGAGGCCGTCCTGCGGATGGTCGACCGGGCGGACGTCCTCGTCGAGGGGTACCGGCCGGGGGTGGCCGAGCGGCTCGGGCTGGGGCCGGACGAGTGCCTCTGGCGCAACCCCCGGCTGGTGTACGCGCGGATGACCGGGTTCGGGCAGGAGGGCCCCTACGCCCGCAGCCCCGGGCACGACATCAACTACGTCGCCCTCGCCGGGGCGCTCGATCCGCTGCGCCGCCCCGGCCAGCCGCCGGCCCCGCCGCTGAACCTGCTCGGCGACTTCGGCGGCGGCGGGATGCTGCTGGCCCTCGGCGTGCTCGGCGCGCTGGTCGAACGCGCCCGGTCCGGGCTCGGGCAGGTCGTCGACGCGGCGATGGTCGACGGGGTGGCGCTGCTGACCACTCTGTTCCACGGGATGCGCGCCGAAGGACTGTGGTCCGACGAGCCCGGGTCGGACATCCTCAGCCTGGCGGCGCCGTTCTACAACGTCTACGAGACGTCCGACGGCCGGTACGTCGCGGTCGGGGCGGGCGAGAGCCAGTTCTACGCGGAGCTGCTCCAGCGGCTCGGCCTCGGCGACGAGCTGCTGCGCCAGCAGGGCGACCCCACGACCTGGCCGGCGGGCCGGGCCGCGCTGGAAGCGGTCTTCCGCACCCGCACGCTGGCCGAGTGGACCGCCGAGCTGGAGGGCACCGACACCTGCTTCACCCCGGTGCTGACGATGGAGGAGGCCACCCGCCACCCGCACAACGTCGAACGGCGGACCTTCGTCGAGGTGGACGGCGTCGTCCAGCCGGCACCCGCCCCACGGTTCAGCCGGACCCCGGCGGGGCCGGGCGGGCCACCGGCGGCCGCGGGCCAGCACACCCGGGAGGTCCTGCTCGACTGGGGCTTCGCCCAGGACGACCTCGACGCGCTGCTCGCCTCCGGCGCGGCCCTCCAGGCCCCGACCCGCGAGACGCCCAGCGACGCCGGGCCGACGTGATCACCCGAGCCGGCCGAGTCACCTGAACCGGCCGAGTCGGCCGAGTCGCTCGCGCATCCCGCGGACCGGGGCACCGAAGCCCCGGTTCCGGTTCCGGGACCGGTGGCCGGCCGCCAGCCCGACGGCGTCGCCACGAGCTCCAGCACGCCGCTCACTGTCGTGCCCGCCCGCGGCGCCCCGGCGGGCGCGGCGGGGTCGCGCAGCTCGTACCCCGCCATGGCCTCGGTCCCGCTCAGGAAGACGACCGGCGTGACCCGGTCCACCGCGAGACCCGCGACCCCACCGGCGGATCTCCCCGCGCCGAAGCAGACCCGCACCGCGGCCTCGACCGACCTGCGCGCGCCCGCCGCGTCGGATGGGCCCGGCGGCACCGAGCCCACCACGAGGCTGTCCGCGATCCGGGCGACCTCGTCCGCCCGGCCCCCGCCGACGCTGAGCACGAGACCCGGACCGGGACTCCACAGCAGCGAGAACGACCGTCGGTCACCGATCCCGGTGCTGAGGAGGAACCCGCCGTGACCGTGGACGACGGCGGGCAGCACCGTCTCCCAGCCGGCGCCTGGAGCATGCGCGACCTCGGCGGCCAGGTCGACCGCCGGGCCGCGCCGGACACCGATCCCGTATGTCGCCGGCCCCACCGGGAGGTCCCCACCGGTGCTGGCGTTCCCGGTGCTGGCGTCGGCGTCGTCAGATCGGGCACTCGCGGGCCGGGCGCCCGCGCGGTCGGCGGGCGCGGCGGCGTAGACCACCCGCACCTCGAAATGGTCGCGCCGCGGGCCGCGGACGTCCCGGAAGTACTCGCCCTCGCGTGACTGCCGGCGGAACCCGGCGGGAACCCACCCCACCCGCACTCCCCAGACCTGCTCCCGGATCTCGACGGTGTCGGCGGTGCTGAGCCGGCTCGGCCGCTGATGCCGCGGCCAGTCGCGCGGCGCCGCCACGACCGCGTCGGCGGCCAGGAGCGCGGCAAGCGTCACTGCGGCCGCGCCGACCACGGGTAACCCGCGGAGCCACCGACCACCGCCGGTGACTCCTTGAGGCCCGTCGGCGGGATGCCTCCGATGTCTCCCGGTCACGAGATGGTCACCGGTGGGTAGGTCAGCAGCCAGGTCGCGCTGGCACAGTAGTCCTGTTTCCTGACCTTCCACCCGTCGGCGGTCCGGATTACGCGGACCGAGCCGTACCACGAGACCTTCGCCACCCCGCCGACCGCCTGTTCCTGGGCTTCCACCTGAAAGGCGAGCACGGCTTCGGTCTCGTTCAGGAAGGTGACCGGCCCGGTTGACGCGACCCGAATGCTTTCCAGCAGCTCCCGGTTGGTCCGTAGCGCCCCGTCCATGGAGGTGCGTAGGCCCTCGCCGCCCTCCACTCGGTCAAGGGTGTCCTGCGGGTCCGTTCCAGGGCCGGTGGTGAAGGCGCCGTGCACCACTTGCTCGACCTGGAGCGACTGTCCCGGGTCTGGGGAGATGTCCGGCTCCGGCCCGACGACGAGACTCTCGGCGATCCTCCGGGTGTCGGCCTCCGACGGCCCCCACACGGTGAGCACGACCGCCGGCTCCGGACTCCAGGTCAACCAGAAGGTCAGATCCTCTCCGGTGTAAGCCCCATGCGCAGGCGGCGCGTACGTATAAGTCGGGTGGCCGCGCACATCCGCTGCCCGGATCGGTTTCGCCACATCGGCCTCGCCGATCGCTTCGGTTATCCGCCGCATCCTGGCCTCAAGATCCAGGTCGGGACCGCGGCCGACCGCCACCGTGTAGCCCCGGCTCTCCGGTGTGTCGCGCACCTGGTGGGGTGCGAACCTCGCGGTCGTCGGAAGGCTGTTGTAGGTAGTGACGATCTGGAACCGGTCGAGGTCCGAAGCCGATCCCCAGAGGTTCTGGGCCTCGCGGGAACGCACGCCGTACCCGTCCGGCAGCCAGTGGACGTCCACTCCGTACACCGTGTCGAGCGGTGATCGCAGGATGCTGGTGTCGGCGGGGTACATCGCCGACTTCTTCTCGGGGAGGACCTGCGGGACGACCACCGCGCCGACGGCCGCGACCGCCAGTGCGACGGCGGCGGTGAGCGCCTTGCGTCGGCGGTGGCGGCGTCCACGTTCGATCACGTGCTGCGCCAGGCCGGGGGGCTGGTGGATGATCCGGGCGGCCGAGGTCATCGTCGCCCGCAGGCGCAGCTCGAAGCCGGGGTCCGCGTCTGTGTCAGTCATGGGCGCCGCTCCTTTCCGCGGGGGTGTACTCGGGGCCGAGGACGGTGCGCAGCCGGGCCAGTCCGCGGGCGGCGTGGGTCTTGACGCTGCCCGGGGTGCAGCCGACGGCGGTCGCTATCTGGGTCTCGGTGAGATCGTCGAAGTAGCGCAGCACGATCACGGCGCGTTGGCGCGGTGGGAGCTGGCGCAGCGCGGCGAACAGCTGGTCGCGGGTGGAGAGCGCGTCCGTGCCGTCCGGGGCGCTGTCCGCGATCGGCTCCGCGGCGGTGTCGAGCGGGTCCTCGCGGAAGCGCCGCCGGCGTCGCCGGCTGGCGGCGGCGTTGACGAGCGCGCGGCGCACGTAGGCGTCGGGGTCGTCGACGCGGCGCCAGTGTCGGTAGACGCGCAGCAGGACGTCCTGGAGCAGGTCCTCGCCCGTGTGCGGGTCACCGGCCAGGAAGACGGCGGTGCGCAGCATCGCGGTGCCGCGGGTGGCGACGAAGAGCTCGAACGTCGCCGTCTTCGAGGCGGAGCGTTCCGCCATGGATGTCCCTCCCAGCCGCCGTCCTCGGCTCCCCACTGGATGCCGCCGGAACGTCGGTCACCTTCAAGACGCCGGCGGGTGGGAAATCGGTGGACATGCGACCCGAGGAAATGCGAAAAAATTGTGCGGACGGCCCCGGACGGGAAACCGGGGCCGTCCGCACCCGGTCAGCCGACGGCCACGGTCAGCCGACGGGCATGGCCTCCGGCCGGGGGATGGTGCCGGCGGCGACCAGGGCGGCCCGCTCGTCGGCGTCGAAGCCAAGAGCGTCGAGCACCTCGTGGGTGTGCTCGCCCAGCCGGGGGATGGTGCGCTGGGCGGCGGGCCGGGCCGCCGGGCCGAACCGGAGCGGGAACGCCGGCTGGTCGAGCCGGCCCCGCTCGCCCCAGTCGAAGCTGACGACCCGACCGAGCTGCTGGTTGACCGGGTCGTCGACCAGCCGGGCGATGAACCCCGTGCGGTCCACCTCGGCGACGAGTTCCGCGGGTACCCCAGCTGCGTGGAGCCGGGCCACCCAGTCCGCGGCGGCACCGGTGCGGAACACCGTCTCCAGCAGTACCTCGGCGGGCTGGCGCTCGCCGCGGCGGGTCCGCAGCGGCGGCGGGTCCTGCGGCAGGCCGCCGTCCGCGGCGCCGCCGTCCGCCACGCCGCCGCCGTCCGCCACGTACCCGTCCGCCACGGCCTCGCGCAGCCGTTGCCAGGCCGCCGTGTCGGGCACCGCGAGGGCGAGCCACCCGCCGTCGCCGCACCGGTAGATCCGGTACGCCGCGCCGTAGCCGGTCTGGTCGTGGTCCAGGACCGGGCCCTCGACGACGGCGCCGTCCGCGACGAACGCGCCGGACTTCAGCATCAGCGCCGCGCCGAGCAGGGACGTCTCCACCGACTGGCCCGCGCCGCCGCGGCGGCGCGCGTACAGGCCGGCGAGCACCGCGCAGGCCGCCACCCATCCGCTGGTGACGTCGATCGCGCCCCAGACGAGGAACGTCGGCGGCTGGCCCGTCCCGCCCTGGGACGCCTCGACGCCGGACAGCGCCTGCATCAGGTGATCATTGGCGGGCAGGAGGGCGCGGGGGCCGGTCGCCCCGAACCCGCTGGAGTGGCTGTAGACGACGTCGGGGTTGACGGCGCGCACCGTCGCCTCGTCGTAGCCGAGCCGGTCGGCGAGGCCCACCCGCGAGTTGTGGTGGACGACGTCGCTCCAGCGGAACAGCCGGGCGAGGACGTCCGCGGCGCCGGGCGCCTTCATGTTCATCGCGACGGCCCGCTTGCCGCGCTGGCCGGCGGCGAACATGGGCTCCATGCCGCGGTGGACGTCCCCGGTGCCCGGCTCCAGCTTGATCACGTCGGCGCCGAGCTCGGCGAGGATCAGCGGGGCGATCGGCCCGGCGAGGTAGGCCGACACGTCGAGGACCCGGACGCCGGTGAGCAGCCGCGCGCCCGGGTCGGGCCGGCTCGGGCCGCCCGCCGCGCCCGCCCCGGTCTGAGCGCTCGGTGTCAACGCGGCGCCCGGTGCCGACGCCGTGCCCGGTGTCGACGCGGTGCCCCACGGCTTCACCCGGCCGACCGGCCCCAGTGCCGTGATCGTGCCGCGGTCGGGGTCGTCGCGCTCCACGCTCAGCCCGATCTGCCGGACGTGCGGGTCCAGCAGCGCCTCGCCGGGGCGGAGCACCGGCTCGCAGCGGAAGTTCGCCCCGGCGAGGTCCCGCAGCCACCAGGACCGGTCGCGGGTCGCGAACGCGCGCGCCCACCGCTCGCTGCGGTCGGCCATCGCGCCGGACACCAGGTCGGCGGTGTAGCCCTGCTCGCTCGGCGGCTCGTTCATGTGCTCGAGGAACGCCTCGTAGGCGCCCTTGGCACCGAACCACAGCTGGACGTACCCGCCGTCGGCGCACCGGTACGCCAGCGTCTCCGCGGGCCCCTGCTCCTTCCAGAGCAGCCTGACCGACGGCGAGGAGTTCTCCACCCGCCCGGTGATCATCGGGAGGATCGCCTGGAGGCCGTCGACGAGCGAGGTCTCGGCCCAGCCACCGCGGCCGGTCGACTCCCGCTCGTAGAGCCCGGCCAGGGCGCCCACCGTCGCCGCGAGACCGGCGCCCGCGCTGGCCACGGTGAGGTCGGCGAACGCCGGGCCGGGACGGTTCGCCCTGATCTGGGTGAGCAGGCCGGACCGGGCCGCGAGGAGGATCTCCAGGCCCTCGGTTCCGCCCCCCGCGTTGAAACCGTCCCCGACGCGGACGGCGACCAGCCGCGGGTTGGCCCGGCCGAGGTCCGCGCTGCCCAGCCCCCGAAGCTCGATCGCCTCCTCCGGCCCGGCCAGGAAGACCACGTCGGCGTCGCGGGTGAGCGCGGCGATGGTCTCCGCTGCCGCGGGCTCACCCTCGTCCACCTCGATGATCTGCTTGCCGTGATCCCAGACCCGGCTGAATTCCACCCCCGCGTCCAGGGTGGGACGGCGGCGCGAGCGCACCCGCGTCACCCGCGCGCCGAAGTCGCGCAGCAGCGCGCCGGGGAGGCTGGCGGCCAGCCCCGCGCCGACCGCGCTGACCCCCAGGGCGACCTCGACCACCCGGATCCCGGCCAACGGAGCGGCGCTGTCGGCGCCGATGGTGCTCGTGGTGCTCGTGGTGCCGGTGGTCCCGTCGGCCGACTGCGGTAACTCCGAGTCCGATCGTGATGTTGCCGTGCTCATCGAGCCCCTCCAACCGGTGGCGGCCGGCGGGACCCGCCAGCCGAGGGAGATTTTCGACGTAGACGTCGGCCAACTCTCTCCGGTGGGCGGGGCGGTGTGCAAGGCCGCCGTCCGCGACCTCCCGGTGGCCTGACCTGCGAGGCTCGCCGCTCTGACCAGCAGGGGCCCGCCCCATGGCCCGCAGTGCGTGCGGCACCTCGCTGGCGTGACCTGCGATGCCTCGCTGGCGTGACCTGCGATGCGCCGCCGGCGTGACCTGCGGCGGCCGGCGATGTGACCTGCGGTGCCACGCTGGCGTGACCTGCGGTGCCACGCTGGCGTGACCTGCGGTGGCCTGAGCAGCTCACCCGATTCACCCGGTTCGACCGCTTTGTGGCACTTTCGTGCGCGTGGCCGAATGTACCGTGGTCATAGCCGGACGCGGTGTATCCGCTGGTCATCCCCGTTGATCGCTCCTGGTTGCCACCCGCTTGCTGTGCGTCCCGGATTCGCGGCGAGAGACCTCCGCCACAACTGCGGATGTTCCTATCAGTACGGGCAGTAATCGATGCATGGGTATAGGTATCTCTCGCGCACAGTTGCGCCGATCCGCCAGGACCGTTGATCAGTTGGTTTCGGCCTGTACCCAACGCCCGCGGACGGGTTGGGGAAGCGTCTGATGGGTCTGCTCGACGCGATCACGAACATGGGTCACACACCGGCGCACGTCCGCCCGCTGACCCCGGGCGACCGCGCCTATCTCGCCTTCGTCCGGCGCAATCCCGGTGAGTACCAGGACATCGGCGCGCTGCTGCACTTCGACGGCCCCCCGCTGGACCTGCCGGCCCTGCGGGCCCACGTGGCCGAGCGGCTGCGCGACCCGCGGGCCCGGATGCTGACCGACCGTCTCGACACGGTGCGGGTCTGGTCCCCCGAGCGGGGCGCGTCGGCCGAGGAGACCCGCTGGGTCTCCGACCCCGACATGAACCTCGACGACCACGTCGTCGCCTTCGACCTGCCCCCCGCCGACGGGGCCGCCGCGGCGGGGCAGGCTGCCGACGCGTCCCACGACGCCCGGCTGCGGGCCGCCGTCGACGCGATCGTCGCCCGGCCGATCGACCTCACCCGGCCGCCGTGGATGCTCTACCTCCTGCGCGACCCGACCCCGGGCGCGACGGGCACCGCGCTGGTCTACCGCTCCAGCCACGTCCAGCAGGACGGCTTCGCGCTCTACCGGGTGATGTACCTGCTGTTCGGCGAGAGCGACGAGGTCGATCTCGGGCTGGCTCCGACGATCCGCCGCCCCCGCCCGGCCGACTACGCCCGGTTCGTCGGCCGCGGGATCTCCTGCCTGCTGCCGACCCGGCGCCTCGAGTCCTGGGGCGGCCCGCCGAGCGGCCCGGCGCGGCACACCTGGGTGACCACGGAGCTCGCCACGCTGCGCGCGGTGGCCCGCCGGCACGGCGTCACCGTGAACGACGTCTACCTCGCGGCGCTCGCCGGAGCACTGCGCGCCTGGTCGCTGCCGGAGTGGGAGCGCAGCGGCCGCCAGGTGCACGCGCTGATGCCCATCAGCATCCGCTCCGCGGCCGAACAGGACGTCCTGTCCAACCACAGCACCGGGGCGCGAGTCCCGCTGTTCTGCGGTGAGCCCGACCCGGCCCGGCGGGTGGCCATGATCGCGGCGGAGACCCGCCGGATGAAGCAGGGCGGGCTGGGCCTGGTGGAGCGCCACCACTTCCCGCTCATGGCGGCGAAGGCCACCCAGCGCATGCTCGCGAACGTCGGCAGCTACCCGGCCCAGATCAACAAGATGGCGCTGGTGGCGACCAACGCCCGGTCGATCCGCGGCCCGCTCTCCATCGCCGGCCGCCGGATGACCGGGCTGATCGGCATGGGCCCGCTGCTCGTCGGACGTCAGCACCTGGCCGTGGCGATGTTCGGCGTGGACGACCGGGTCGGGGTCACGTTCGTGGCCAGCGAGAGCGTCCCGGACCACGCCCGGCTCGCCGATCTGTGGCTGGCCGAGCTGGCCGCGCTGGGCCGGTCCGACTCGCCCGTCGGGGTGAGCGTGCCGACCCAGCGCCTGTCCTCGGCATCGGCCGCGGTGACGGCCGTCATGGCCGGCGCGGGGCCCGGCGCTGTCTCAGGTGCCGTCTCGGGTGCGGTGACCGGTGCCGTCCGGACCGAGGTCGGCGCCCTCATCCGCCCCTGGCGCCGCCGCCCCACCACCCCGGCAGCCCCCGCCATGTGACTGTCACGCGACCTGTCGGAACCGGCCCCGCGTCGGGCCCAGCGAAGCGTGGCGGGTGAGTGAGTCCATGGACTCACTCACCCGCCACGCACCTTCCGGCACCGCGAGATGACCTTGAGTCCGGGTTGGGGGCGGGCCCCGACCCGGGCTCCGGGGTGGGGGTTTGCGGCGGGGGGGTGTGGTGGGGGGTGTGGTGGCGGCGCCATTCCTGGGGGGTGGTGCCGTAGGCGGCCCGGAAGCGGCGGCTGAAGTGGGAGGGGTCGGCGAAGCCGTTGGCGCGCGCGATGGCGGCGATGCTGCGGCCGCGCGCGTCCCGGGCCGCGAGCGCGCCGCGGGCCCGTTCCAGTCGGTTGCGCACGATCCACTGTTCCAGGCTGAACTCCGCCTCCCGGCACAGCCGGTAGAGGTGACGCACGGACACCCCGACCGCGGCCGCGATGCCGTCCGCGTTCAGATCGGAATCGGCCAGGTGGGCCAGCACGTGGTGACGCACGCGGGCCAGCGTGATCTCCGCCGATGCTCCCGGGGCGTCGTCGGGGCCGCGGGCCGCGCTCACCAGTAACGCCCGGAGGAGCTCGACGGTCGCGGTGCCGACGCCCGCGGCGGACTCGTCCCGTTCGAGGGCCGCGGCGTCGCGGGCCAGCGCGGTGAGGTGGTCGGTGACCAGCGGGTGGAGCGGGCTGCGGGCGAGGTTCGGGGCGCCGCGCCGGACGACCTCGCCGGGCAGGCCGAGCGAGGCCAGCGGTACCTGCAGGCCCTGGCCGCATCCGCCCTCGGCGTTGGCGTACTCGAACGCGGAGCTCAGGTCGGTGCAGTACAGCTCGCCGACGGCCAGCTCGCGGCGGACCCCGAACTGCTCCTGGACGGCGCGCCCGTGCCGGCGCTGCGCGAAGGACAGCACCGGGGGAGCGCTGTCCTGGCGCACGTGCCGGGCGGTGCGGATCATGTGCTGGCCGGCGTTGACGGTCGTGCGGATCAGGCCGACCTCGCCGAAGCTCCACGACTCGATCCGGCCCCGGATGTCGTGCTGGGCGTGCACGCTGAACCGGCTGGTGACGGTGAGCGCGACGATGGCGTCCCGGGCGACCTCGGCGCGCCGGTGCGCCGGCAGGTGGTCGAGATCAAGAACCGTCGCCACCGGTGTTCCTCCCGTCCGGCCGGCGCGGCGGACGCGGGCCGTCCCAAGCCCCGCCGGTGGTCTGATCGTCCGTCGCCTGCTCGTCGCCTGCTCGTCGCCTGCTCGTCGCCTGCTCGTCGCCTGATCGTCCGAGGGCGGCCCGACCAATCGTCCCAAGGGTCGCGGATGTGGCACGGAGAGTCCAGAACCGTGCGCGCAGAGACCAGCACGGCCGACCCGATCCGCCTAGCGTGGACGTGAGGGGACGCCTGCTGACGGCCGGCGCCAGGGATGTTCCTGCGCCCCCGGGGCCGCCGAGAGGAGACATCGTGGCGACCGTGACGACGCTGGACGGCACCGAGATCTACTACAAGGACTGGGGCGAGGGCCGGCCCGTGGTTCTCAGCCACGGCTGGCCGCTGCAGGCGGACAGCTGGGAGGCCCAGATGCTCTTCCTGGCCTCGAACGGCTACCGCGTCGTCGCGCATGACCGCCGCGGCCACGGGCGGTCGTCCCAGCCGTGGAACGGCAACGACATGAACACCTACGCCGACGATCTCGCCGCGCTGATCAGTCATCTGGACCTGCGTGAGGTCACGCTGGTCGGGTTCTCGACGGGCGGCGGCGAGGTGGCCCGGTACGTCGGTCGGCACGGCACGGACCGTGTCGCGCAGATCGTGCTGGTCTCCTCCGTGCCGCCGTTCATGCTGAAGACCGACGACAACCCTGGCGGCGTTCCGGCCGAGGTTTTCGACGGCCTCCGTGCCGCCTCGCTCGCCGACCGTTCACAGGCCTACCGGGATCTCGCCGACGGCCCGTTCTTCGGCGCGAACCGTCCCGGGCAGGAACGCTCCCAGGGCATCCGCGACTCGTTCTGGCTGCAGGGAATGCAGACCGGAGCGCGCAACGCGTTCGAGTGCATCGCCGCGTTCTCGGCCACCGACTTCCGGCCTGATCTCGCCGCGTTCGACGTGCCGACGCTCGTCATCCACGGGGACGACGACCAGGTGGTCCCGATCGAGGTCGGCGGCAGGCGTTCGGCGGAACTGGTCAAGGGCGCCGAGCTGACGGTGTACGAAGGTGCTCCGCACGGCATCACCGAGACGCACAAGGACCGGCTGAACGCCGACCTGCTGGCTTTTCTCGCCACTCACCCCACCTCCGCCCCCGCCTCCGCCTGACCAACAAGGAGACACGATGAGCATCGACAGCGCGGCCGGCCCGGCCGGCTCCGGCAAACCCGACACGATCGTCCTGGTGCACGGCCTGTGGATGACCCCGCGCAGCTGGGAGGGCTGGATCACCCGGTTCGAGGAGAAGGGGTACCGGGTCATCGCGCCCGCCTACCCCGGCTTCGAGGTGGAGGTCGAGGCGCTGCGGGCGGACCCGCAGGTCATCGCCGACCTCACCGTCCCGGCCACCGTCGACCATCTGGCCGCGGTGATCGAGGGCCTCGACACCCCGCCGATCATCATGGGGCACTCGTTCGGGGGCACCCTCACCCAGCTGCTGCTCGCCCGTGGCCTCGGCGCCGCGGGGGTCGTCGTCGACTCGGCGCCGACCGAGGGGGTGCACGTCACCCCGCTGTCCCAGGTGAAGTCGCTCTTCCCGATCCTGAAGCATCCCGGGAACTTCCACAAGGCGGTCGGGTTCACCCCGGAGGAGTTCCACTACGCCTTCGCGAACACCCTCAGCCGGGAAGAGTCCGACAAGGTCCACGAGCGCTACCACATCCCGGCCCCGGGAAACTGGGTGTGGGTCTACGGCCTTATCGCCAACTTCAAGCCGGGACACCAGGAGACCTGGGTCGACTACGACCGCGACGACCGGGCGCCGCTGTTGTTCATCGGCGGCGGATCGGACCACATCATGCCGGCGTCGGTGAACAAGGCGAACGCGAAGAAGTACCACAACTCCGCCGCGCTGACCGAGTACTTCGAGTTCGAGGGCCGGTCGCACTGGACCTGCGCCGAGCCCGGCTGGGAGGCCGTCGCCGACCACGCGCTGCAGTGGGCCGTCGAGCATGCCGGCCAGCGCCCGTCCAGGACAGCAGCTGGCTGAGGCCCCGCGGCAGCGGGTCTCGTCCGCGGGCCCGCTGTCGCCCTACTGTCGCCCGGTGGCGATCACACTCCGGTGGGTGGCGGCTCGTCGTGGGTGCGGGCGACGTCGGCGGCGATCAGAGCGTCCACCTCCGCGTCCGTGTAGCCCAGGTTCCTCAGGATGCGCCGGGTGTCGGCTCCCTGCGCCCGTGGGGGACGGCGCACCGAGCCGGGCGTGGCGGACAGTTTGATCGGGATGCCGATCCCGCGATAGCCGTCGAGCTCCACGACCATGTTCCGGTGCCGCAGGTGCGGGTCGGCCAGTGCCTGCGCGACGTCGTGCACCGCCGTCGCGGGTACC
Organism: Parafrankia sp. BMG5.11; assembly: GCF_004337455.1. Lineage (NCBI taxonomy): Bacteria > Bacillati > Actinomycetota > Actinomycetes > Frankiales > Frankiaceae > Parafrankia > Parafrankia sp. BMG5.11. The sequence continues at coordinate 20,445 of NZ_SJXI01000038.1, forward strand.
CCGCGGGCCAGCAGCTCCCGGGCCAGGCCGTGGCGTGCGCGGGGCGCGATCGCCTCACGCAGGATCGCGCGCAGCGCAGCCACGTTCGCGACCCGGGCGGCGTTCGAGGAGAAGCGCGGGTCCCCGGACAGCTCGTCCCGGCCCAGCGCGGTGGCGAGCGCGGCGAACTGCCGGTCGTTGCCGGCGCCGATGAAGATCGGGCCGTCCGCGGCGTCGAAGGTGTCGTACGGAGCGATCGCGGAGTGGGCCGAGCCGGTCCGGATCGGCACCTGTCCGTCCGCCAGGTGCGCCGCCGAGTGGGGATGCAGCAGGGAGGCGGCCGTGTCGACGAGCGTGCAGTCCACGAGCTGGCCCACGCCGGTGCGGGCGCGGGCGTGCAGTGCGAGCAGGATCCCGGCGAACGCGTAGATGCCGGTGACCATGTCGACGATCGGCACGCCGACCCGCAGCGGCGGCCGGTCCGCCTCGCCGTTGATGCTCATCAGACCGCTGTACGCCTGGGCCGCGGCGTCGTATCCGGGCATGGCGCCCATCGGCCCGTCGGGGCCGAAACCGGTGATCCGGCACCGGACGAGCCGGGGATGGCGCGCCCGCAGCGTCGGGTCGTCGAAACCCCAGCGCGCCAGTGTCCCGACCTTGAAGTTCTCCACCAGGACGTCGGCTTCCCCGAGCAGCCGACCGAGCACGTCGTGCCCGGTCGGAGTGCTCAGGTCGAGGCAGATGTTCGTCTTGTTGCGGTTGATCCCGGTGAAGTAGGCGCTGGTGCCGTCGGCGACGAAGGGCGGGCCCCAGGCCCGGGTGTCGTCCCCGGCCGGGGGCTCCACCTTGATCACCTCGGCGCCGTGGTCGGCGAGGAGCTGGGCGCACAGCGGCCCGGCGAGAACCCGGGAGAGGTCGAGGACACGGAGCCCGTCCAGGCTCCCACCGGGGTCGGTCATCCGTCGTCGTCGCCGTCGTCGATCCGCGCCCGTCGTCTCAGTACGACTTCGGCAGGCCGAGCACGTGCTGGGAGACGTAGTTGAGGACCATCTCCTGGCTGACCGGCGCCAGGCGCATGATCCGCGACTCGCGGAAGTAACGCTCGACGTGGTACTCGCGGGCGTAGCCCATGCCACCGTGGGTCTGGATGGCCTGGTCGGCGGCCTTGAATCCGGCGTCCGCGCACAGCCACTTCGCCATGTTCGCCTCGGGCCCGCAGGGCAGCCCCTGGTCGTAGCGCCAGGCGGCCTTGCGTGCCATCAGCTCGGCGGCGTCCAGCCGGATCTGGGCCTCCGCCAGCGGGAAGGCGATGCCCTGGTTCTGGCCGATCGGCCGGTCGAAGACGATCCGCTCCTTGGCGTAGCGGGTGGCCTTCTCCAGCGAGGCGCGCCCGATGCCCAGCGCCTCGTGGGCGAGCAGGATGCGCTCGGGGTTCAGGCCGTCGAGCAGGTACTTGAAGCCCTTGCCCTCCTCGCCGATGCGCGCGGACTCGGGCACGAAGTAGTTGTCGATGAAAACCTCGTAGGACGAGACCGCGTTGCGCCCCATCTTCGGGATGGCGCGCAGGTCGATGTGCTTCCGGTCGATGTCGATGAGGAACAGCGACATGCCGTCGGTGGGCCGGGCGCTCTCCTCGCGCTTCGTCGTCCGCGCGATGAGGATCATCTTCTGCGAGTCGCCGGCCTTGGTGATCCACACCTTCCGGCCGTTGATCCGGTAGCCGCCGTCCACCTTCTCTGCGAAGGTGGTGATCCGGGTGGTGTCCGTCCCCGCGTTCGGCTCGGTCACGCCGAAGCACACGTGCAGCGAGCCGTCCGCCGCGGACGGCAGGATCTCCTTCTGCAGGGCCGGGCTACCGTGCTTGACGATCGTGTTCAGGCCGAAAATGGTCAGGTGCATGATGCTGCACCCGTTCATGCCGGCACCCGAGGCGGCGATCTCCTCGAGCAGCAGCGACGCCTCGGCGATTCCCAGCCCGCCGCCGCCGAACTCCGTCGGGATGGCGATGCCGAGCCAGCCGCCCTCGGCGAACGCGTTGTAGAAGTCCCACGGGAACTCGCCCTTCTGGTCCTTCTCCGCCCAGTAGTCGTCCGCGAAGCTGCGGGCGAGCTCCCGCGCCCCGGCCCTGAGCTGCTCCTGATCCGGAGTGAGTTCGAAGTGCATCGGCTGACCTTCCACTGGACGAGGTGGGCGGGACGGCAGTCGCCTGCCGCGGGGACGTCGTGACGTGCACGGTTCCGTGCGGGACGGGACCGCGAGCGGGCTCCGACGACGCCGCGCGTCGCGAACGTGGTGACTACGTCGCGCTGCGTCAATGCGGACTGCTGTTAGGTGGCGCTAACACACTGGCACGCGGCCGTGCCTCTGGTCGCGGGCCTGTTCGAATTTTCACGAGCCCGGTGCCGGTGCCGGTGCCCGAGTACCTGACGCCGCTGCCTGCCACGTCTCCTGCCGCGTTCAGCGCAGGACCGTACCGCCGTCGACGTTCACGACCTGCCCGTTGATCCAGGATCCCTCGTCCGAGAGCAGGTAGGCGACCATGCTCGAGACGTCCCGCGCCTCGCCGTGCCGGGTGCTGCGGGTGCGGGCCAGCATCGCGGACAGCATGTCCGGCGGCGCGCCGTCCCGGATCTCGCGGGTGAGGATCAGGCCGGGCGTGATCGCGTTGGCACGGATCCCCTCGGTGCCCCACCGGGAGGCGACATGCCGGGCGAGCGCGTTGATGCCCGCCTTGGTCACCGCGTAGGCGGGCCGTTGCGGCTCGCCGGTGAACGACGCGATGGACGACGTGTAGACGATCGCGCCGCCGCCCCGCTCCAGCAGCCGCGGGATGGCGTGCCGGCTGACGAGCATGTGGCCGCGCAGGTTCACGGCGACCGTGCGGTCCCAGATCGCGAGGTCGATGTCGACGACGTTGCTGTCCTTCTGGACTGCGCCCATGTCACCGGCGTTGACGTGCACGGCGTCCAGGCCGCCGTGGGTGCGCACGGTGAGGGCGACCAGCTCCGCGACGGAGGCGTCGTCGGAGATGTCGAAGCCCGCCGCGACCGCGTCGCCGCCGGCTTCCCGGATGGCCGCCGCCGTCCGTTCCGCGCCGGCGAGGTCCAGGTCGCCGACGACGACCTTGGCGCCCTCCCGGGCCAGCCGCCCGGCCGAGTCGGCCCCGAGCCCGGTGGCCGCGCCCGCCACCAGAATGATCTTTCCTTGTAGTCCGTCCATAACCGCTTCTCCCACAGTTCCGCGGCGGGGCGCCACCGTCCGCCGGCCGGGCGCGGATCCTTACACGATTCGTACAGGACGCTCGCCGGCGGCTGACCTTTGCACGCCACCATGGTCGTCATGGCAGCCGCGGTCACCACCGACAGCCCCACCGGGGTGCGGGCCGAGCTCGCGCTCCTGTACCGGCGGGCCGGCTTCGGGGCCCGTCCCGACGAGCTCGACGCCGCCGAGCGGGCCGGCTACGAGGCGGCGGCCCGGGGCCTGCTCGACGCGCACGACCGCCCCGACCCCGGGGCGGTACCCCCGCCCGCCCTCGACGCCAAGGCCGACCGCCGGCCACCGGCCGCGTCCGACCGGGCCGCCCGCGCGGCGTACGCCCGCGGGCTGCGTGAGCGCACCGAGGCGCTGATCGGCTGGTGGCTCGGCCGGATGGTCTCGACCGCCGACCCGGTCACCGAGAAGCTGACGCTCTTCTGGCACGGCCACTTCGCGACGTCCATCCAGAAGGTGCGCTCGCCGGCGCTGATGCTCGCCCAGAACGAGATCTTCCGGCGGTCCGGCCGCGGGCCGTTCGACGCGCTCACCCTCGCCGTCGCGCGCGACCCGGCGATGCTGATCTGGCTGGACGCCGGCCGCAACGTCAGGGAGCACCCGAACGAGAACTTCGCCCGCGAGCTGATGGAGCTGTTCACCCTCGGCATCGGCAACTACGAGGAGCGCGACGTCCGGGAGGCGGCGCGGGCGTTCACCGGCTGGCGGGCCGGCCGCACCGGCCGCTTCACCGTCGCCGCGGCGCAGCACGACTCGGGCACCAAGACGATCCTCGGCCACACCGGTGATCTCGGCGGTGAGGACGTCGTCAGCCTGCTCGCCCACGACCCGGCCTCGCCGCGCTGGGTGTGCTCCCGGCTGTGGAGCCGGTACGCCGCGCCGGTGGCACCCGCCGACCAGGCGCTCACTCCGCTGCTCACCGCCTACGGGCCGGGGCTCGACACCGGCGCGGCGCTGCGGGCGATGCTCCTCGCGCCCGGCTTCCGGGCCACCGCCGGGCGTCTGGTGGCGCCGCCGATCGACTACGTGGTGGGCGTGCTCCGCGCGCTGCGGATCACCGTCCCGGCGCCCGGGGCGGGCGGTGCCGCCGCGCCGGCGCGCCTGGCCACAGTGCTGCGCGGGCTCGGCCAGGTCCCGTTCGCGCCGCCCAGCGTCGGCGGCTGGCCGGCGGGCGGCGCGTGGCTGACGACCGCGGCGAGCCTGGTCCGGACCCGCTTCGCGGCGGCGGTCGTGGACGCGGCCGACATCTCGGCCGTGGCGGACGTCCCGGCCGCGGAACGGGTGGACGCCGTCGCCCGGCTGCTGTCCGTGCCGGCATGGAGCGCGCGCACCCGCTCCGCGCTGTCCGCCGCGGCCGCCGACCCGCCCCGGCTCGTCACCCTCGCCCTGCTCGCCCCGGAGTACCTCGTCACCTGACGCGCCAGGCCCGTGCGCCCCGTCCGTTACCCGGAACGCCTCCGGGCCCAGGCCGATCCGAGGCCGATCCGAGGCCGATCCGAAGGAAGAGAACGCCATGCCGCTCAGCCGCCGCCGCTTCCTCATCGCCTCCGGCGTCACCGGAGCCGGGGCCCTCGCCGCGGGCGCGGGGGTGCTCAGCTGGGACGCCCTGCACGGCGCCGCCGCCGACCGCCCGCTGGCCGCGGGCACCGGCGTGCTGGTCGTCGTCACCCTCTACGGCGGCAACGACGGCCTGAACACCGTCATCCCCTTCCAGGACCCGGCCTACCGGCAGGCACGCGGCGACCTCGCGCCTGCCGAGCCGGACGTCCACCCGCTGGCCGACGGCCTCGCGCTCGCCCCGGCGCTCCCCGGGCTCGCCGGGCTGTGGAAGGAGGGCCGCCTCGCGGTCGTGCGGGGCGTCGGCTACCCGGAGCCGGATCACAGCCACTTCCGGTCGATGGCCATCTGGCAGACGGCGTCACCGCGGACGGCGTCGACGTCCGGCTGGATCGGGCGCTGGCTCGACGCGCTGGCCGCGAAGGACGGCGCGACGGGCGGTCCGGCAGGCGGTTCGACGGCCGGCCCGACGGGCGGTTCGGCCGGTGGCCAGGCGGGCGGCGCCGATCCGCTGCGGGCGCTGGCGATCGGCCCCACGCTGCCGCCGCTGCTGGTCGGCGACCACACGGTGGGCTCGGCGGTACCCACCGGCGGCTTCGCCGCGCCCAGCGGTCGGCTGGAAGCCGACCTGCACGCGCTCTACCGCCCCGACCCGGCCGACAGCCCGCTGGCCGCCCGGGCCGCCGCATCCGGCGCGGACCTGTTCACCGTCGCCGGTGCGCTCGCCCCGGTGCTCGCCGACGTCCCGGAACGCGACGCCGGCACCCAGGGCCAGCTCGACGGCGGGGACCCCGGGGCAGGCGGTGGCGATGGCGGCGAGCTCGGCGCCCAGCTCGACGTGGTCGCCCGTGCCATAACCGCCGGGGTGCCCACCCGGGTGTACTCGGTGAGCCTGGGCGGCTTCGACACCCATGCCGCCGAGGACGGCACCCACACCCGCCTGCTCGGCCAGCTGGATGCCGCGCTGACCCGCTTCCACCGGTCCATGGCCGCCACGCCCCGCGGGAGCGCGGTGACGACGATGGTCTACTCGGAGTTCGGCCGGCGGGTCGCCGCGAACGCCAGCGGCGGCACCGACCACGGCACCGCCGGTCCCGTCCTGCTCCTGGGCCGGCCGGTGCGCGGCGGCTTCTTCGGCGACCAGCCCCCCCTCACCGATCTCGACGACGGCGACCTGCGGGTCACCACGGACTTCCGCTCGGTGTACGCGACGCTGCTGGAGCGCGTCCTGGGAACGGAGGCGGGCACCGTGCTCGGGTCCGACGAGAGCTTCCCCCGCCTCGCGTTTCTCTGACCGTGTCCCAGGCGTGGCCTGGCCCGCGAGCGGCCCGGCTCCGCGATTCCGCCCCGGCCGGCCGGCCGGCTCCGGTTCCTGTGACCAGCACACTCACTGAGGTGGACACCCACACGCAGATGGACGCGGACGCCCACGCTCCCGAGCTTGTCCTAGTCGTCGAGGACGAGGCGCACATCGCCGAGTTGATCCGCATGTACCTCGTCCGGGAGGGGTTCGCCGTCGAGGTCCGCGCCGACGGTCCGGCCGGCCTGGCGGCGGCGCGTGCCCTCACCCCGGTCGCGGTCATCCTGGACGTCCGCCTGCCCGGCCTGGACGGCCGTGAGCTGCTGCGGGCCCTGCGCGCCGACGGTGACTGGGTGCCGGTGCTGCTGGTGACGGCCCGCGACGACGAGGTCGACCGCGTCGTCGGCCTGGAACTGGGCGCCGACGACTACGTCACGAAGCCGTTCTCGCCCCGCGAGCTGGTCGCGCGGCTGCGCGCCGTCCTGCGGCGCACCAGCGGGCCTGCCGCGCTCGCACGGTCGACCGACGCCGCCGGTGCGCCTGCCGGTCCTGGTGCCGGTGCCGGTCCTGACGCCGGTCCTGGCGGCCCGGTGCTGCGCGCCGGGGCCGTCGTGCTTGACGTCGGGCGGCGGCGGGTGCTCGCCGGCGACCGCGAGGTGACCCTCACGACCACCGAGTTCGACCTGCTCGCGGCCCTGCTGCGCCGTCCCGGCCTGGTCCACACCCGGGACCGCCTGCTCGCCGACGTGTGGGGCTACCAGGCGAGCGCCGGCACCCGGACCGTCGACGTGCACGTGGCCCAGGTCCGGGCGAAACTCGGCCCGGCCAGCCCGATCCGCACCGTCCGCGGCGTCGGGTACACCGCCGATGCCTGACCCCGGGAGCCGCCCGAACCCGCGGAATCGGCGGCCCGCCGGGCTGGCGGTGCGGATCGCCCTGGCGACGACCGCCGTCGCCGCGCTCGCGGTCCTGCTCACCGGCACGATCTTCGCCGGTCTCGTCGGCGGAGCCGCGGACGACGAGGCCCGCCGCGCGCTCGGCCGGCAGGCGGACGTCGTCGTCGCGCTCTACGACCGTCCCAACGCGACCGCCGACCTGCGCGCCGGGGTGACCAGGACGATCGCCGCCCAGCGGGTGACCTTCGTCCGGGTCGCCCCGGACGGCCGTCCGACCGCGCGCCAGGGGCCCGGTGGCGGCAGGGGCCTCGAGCTCCCGGCCGACGTCCTCGCCCGGGTCGCCGCCGGTGCGGAGGTCGGTACGGCCCACACCGTCGGCGGCCGGCGGGTGATCGTCGTCGGCCGGCCGCTCGCCCACGGCGGCGCGATCGCGCTCGTGCAACCGGCGTCCGAGAGTCGTGAGCTCGCCGGCGCCGTCCTGCGGCGGCTCGGGATCGCGCTGGTGTGCGGCCTGGCCGCCGCGACCGTTGCCGGCGCCGTCCTGGCGCGCCGGCTCGCCCGCCCGCTGCGGCGCCTCGCCGACGCCGCCCACCAGCTCGCCGCGGGCCGGCGCGACATCCGGGTCGGCACCGGCGGTCCGCGCGGCCCGGCCGAGGTGGCGGACGTCGGCGCCGCCCTCGACGGCCTCGCCGCGGCTCTCGCCGTCAGCGAGGACCGGCAGCGCAGGTTCCTGCTGTCCGTCTCGCACGAGCTGCGCACCCCGCTGACGGCCGTCCAGGGTTTCGCCGAGGCGCTCGCGGACGGCGTGACCGAGCCGGCCGACACCGCCGGCACCGGTCGGATCATCCTCGGGGAGGCCCGCCGTCTCGACCGGCTCGTCACCGACCTGCTCGACCTCGCCCGGCTCGGCGCGGACGACTTCCGGGTCGACCTCGCGCCCGTGGACCTGGGCGCTCTGGTGGCCGAGGCGGTGGAGGTCTGGCGGCCGCGGTGCACGGCGGCCGGCGTCGAGCTGCGGGTCGAGCTGCCGGACGGGCCGGTGCCGGTGGTCACCGACCCGGTCCGCTTCCGGCAGATCGTCGACGGACTGGCCGAGAACGCGCTGCGGGTGGTCCCGGCCGGCGCGCCGATCGTGATGGCGCTGGGCGGCGGTCCCCAGGGGGCAGTGGTCCCTCAGGGGGTGATGGTCCCCCCGGAGGCGGTGTTCGAGGTGCGGGACGGCGGTCCCGGCCTCACCGCCGACGACCTCGCCGTGGCCTTCGACCGCTCGGCGCTGTTCGAGCGCTACCGGGGCCGCCGGCCCGTCTCGACCGGCGTCGGGCTGGCGCTCGTCGCCGGGCTGGCCCGCCGCCTCGGCGGTGAGCCGTTCGCCGGGCACGCCCCCGAAGGCGGCGCCGTCTTCGGTATCCGGCTGCCGCCCGGCTGACCCTGCGCGGGGAGCTGACCTCGCGCGGGGGAATGGTGGCTCTCTGACCTGGGCGGCTGGTGCTTGATGCACGCAGAATGTCGCCAGGCGCGCGGCGGCGATCCGGGTGATCTCCGGCGCTCCCACCTGAACGGTCATGCTCGCCGATGGCCATCCGCGAACGATCACGAAGGGGCCGACCGTGCCGGAGACGTCCGAGCTGACCGCCCCCGTCGGGCGCCGATGGCGGGTGCCGATGGGGGCCCGCTCCGCCGACGAGAGCCACCGGGCGTCGACCCCGCTGGAGCTGCTGTTCGACCTGACCTTCGTGGTCGCCGTCGCGGCCGCCGCGGTCGAGCTGGCGCACGCCGTCGCCGACGACCACGTCGGGGACGGCCTCGTCAGCTTCCTGATGGTCTTCTTCGCCATCTGGTGGGCGTGGATGAACTTCACCTGGTTCGCCTCCGCCTACGACTGCGACGACGTCCCGTACCGGCTGCTGACGTTGCTGCAGATGGGCGGCGTGCTCGTGCTCGCCGCGGGCGTGCCCGCCGCGTTCGAGGACTCCGACTTCACCGCGGTGACGGCCGGCTACGTCATCATGCGGGCGGCGATGGTGACGCAGTGGCTGCGCGCCGGGCACAGCGACCCGGCGAGTCGGGCGACCGCCTACCGCTACGCCGCCGGCACCGTCGTGATCCAGGCCGGCTGGCTGGCCCGGCTGGCGCTGCCCGAGACCGCGGGGTTCGTCGGCTTCTTCGTGCTCGTCGTGCTGGAGCTGGCCGTCCCGCTGTGGGCCGAGCGGCACACGGGGACCACCTGGCACCCGCATCACATCGCCGAGCGGTACGGCCTGTTCACCATCATCGTGCTCGGTGAGAGCGTGCTCGCGGCGTCCCGCGCGCTCACCCCGGCGGTCGAGGCCGGCGTCACCACCGACGCCGTCCTGCTCGGGGGCGGCGGGCTCGCCGCCCTGTTCGGCTGCTGGTGGCTGTACTTCGCCGCGCCCGCCGGCCGGGGCCTGGCCACCCACCGCGGGATGTCGTTCTACTGGGGCTACGGGCACTACGGGATCTTCGCCGCGCTCGCCGCGCTCGGCGCGGGCCTCGAGGTCACGGCGGAGACACTCGTCCACGACATCCACGCCTCGGACGGCGTCGCCGGTTTCGCCGTCGCGCTGCCCCTGATCGCGTTCCTGTTGCTGCTCTGGGCCCTGCACGCGCCGCTGGAGGCCGCGCCGGTCACCTACCTCGGCGTCGTCGTGGCCGCCTGCGGCGCGCTGGCCGTGATCGCCTGGACGGCCGCCGCCGGCCTCGCCCTGCCCTGGGCCGTCGTCCTCCTGAACCTGCCGATCTGGGCCGCCATCGCCCTCCAGGTCATCGTGGACGACCGCCGCGCCCGGACGTCCACCGTGTCCGGATGACCACCGTGTCCGGATGACCACCGTGTCCGGATGACCACCGTGGACGCCTGACCGCCCGTGGGCGTGGGCCTACGCGCTCAGCGTGCCGGCGGGGCGAACTCGGGCTGGTCGATCAGCCGCAGCCAGCTGCCGTCCGGCTGGCGGCGGACGACCTGTGCCCTGGCGCCGGCCCCGTCCTTCGGGGGCGTCGACGTCAGCGCGATGTCGCCGCTGACCAGGGTCGGCAACGGCTGCTCCGGCTCGAAGCGGGGGCCGCCGGCCAGCACTGTCGCCCACAGCTCCCGGATGGCCTCCCGGCCCACCGTCCGTCCGCCGGGCGGGTAGGCCAGCACCGCGTTCTCCTCGTAGAGCGCGGCGACGCCGGTGGCGTCACCAGAGCTCCCGGAGGATGCCCCGGCCTTCAGGCCGGGAGGAATCCGGTCTCCCGCGGAGCGGGGCAGGGGCAGGCGATCCGCCGCGAGGCGAACCGCCGTCGAAAAGTGCAATGCAACAGATGAATGATCTCGCTGTTGAGAAAGTAGATGTCTTCTTTCGTGATTTCGGCGAGGTGGGTGAGCGGGTCCCCCGAGATAGTGCTGTTCGGATTCTTCGTCGTTGTGCGGTGATGTTAGGGTGTGGCCGTGTCCAGGTTCCGGTTGTATCCCGACGCGGCGCAGGAACAGGCGCTGCTGGTGCACTGTGGGCATGCCCGGTTCGTGTGGAACCTCGCGTGTGAACAGCAGTCGTGGTACCGGCCGTGGCGCGGCCCGGCACCCGGCTATGCGGAGCAGAACCGGCAGTTGACCGAAGCTAGACGCGAGTTCGACTGGCTTGCGGCGGGCAGTGTCATCGTGCAGCAGCAGGCTTTGCGTGACTTCGCGACGGCGATGGCGAACTTCTTCCGTGGTTCGCATCGCAGGCCCACTTTCCGTAGGCGTGGCCATAACGAGGGGTTCCGGATTGTGGCGGTGAGACCAGAAGACGTCCGGCGGGTGAACCGCCGTTGGGCGCGGGTGCGTGTCCCGAAGGCGGGCTGGGTGAGGTTCCGCTGGTCCCGTGCTGCGCCGGGCGCGAAGTCGTATCGGGTGACGCGGGATCGTGCGGGTCGTTGGCATGTGGCGTTCGCCGTGGCCCCGGACCCGATTCCCGCTCCGGGTACGGGCGGGGTTGTCGGGGTGGACCGTGGGGTGGTCGTGTCGGCGGCGCTGTCGACCGGGGAGCTCCTGTCCTGTCCCGGTCTGCGAGCCGGGGAGCAGGCGCGGCTGGTCCGGCTGCAACGCCGATTGTCGAGGGCCAGGCGTGGGTCGCACCGGCGCGGGCGTCTCAAGGTGCAGATCGCACGGCTGCGTGCCCGGGAGGTTGACCGGCGCAAGGACTGGGTCGAGAAGACCAGCACCGACCTCGCCCGCCGGTTCGACGTGATCCGCGTCGAGGACCTGAGGATCGGGCAGATGACCCGCTCGGCCCGGGGCACCGTCGAGGCCCCGGGGAGGAACGTGCGGCAGAAAGCCGGGTTGAACCGGGGCATTCTGGCCAACGGTTGGGGTCTGCTCGTCCGCCGGTTGGAGGAGAAGGCCCTTGGCCGGGTCGAGAAGGTCCCTGCCGCGTACACGAGTCAGCGTTGTTCTGCCTGCGGGCAGGTGGCGCCCGGGAACCGCGAGAGCCAAGCGGTGTTCTGGTGCGTCGTCTGCGGGCACACGGCCAACGCCGACGTGAACGCGGCGATGAATATCGCGGTTGGGAACATCGCGGCCGGACGGGCCGTGACTGCGCGGGGAGGCGCGGCGTTGGCCGTGCCCGCGAACCGCGAACCTCAACACTGCGCACCCCTTCCAGTGGGTGTGTAGGAGTTGGAATCCCCCGCGCTCACGCGGGGGAGGACGTCAACCTGCGTGACCTGTGCCTGCACCCGGTCGTGTGCATGCCGCCCGGCACCGGCCTGCGCACCGTGCTCGACCGGGCCTGCCAGGCCCGCGACCTTCATCCCAGGATCGCGTTGCAGGCCAGCGCGCCGGACGCCATCGCCGACCTCGCCAGCCGCGGCCTGGGCGTGGCCGTCCTCAGCATGTCGATGGCGGCGGCGTACGGTGACCGGCTTATCGCGCTGCCCGTGAACGGCCTGAGTCGCCAGCGCTGCTCACCTTTGTCTGGCGTCCCGGCCAGCCCCGCCGTCCGCGAACTGCTCGCCCACGCCCGCCGGGCCTTCGCCGTCCCCGATCCGGACGGTTCCCCGAACGGCGGTCCAGCCCCGGCACGACGGAACAAGGTCACCCGGCCCGGCGGGCGGTGACGATGTACGCGGTCTCGCTGAACAGGAAGTCGCCGTCGTCCTGGGCCGCCCGGAGCTGGCGGCTCCACTCCGCGAGCTCGTCCAGGCTCACGTGGCCCAAACCGCGGTCCGCGCAGCGGTGGACGGCGTCGTGGATCTCGCCCAGCCGGAGCGGCATGGCCTCCGCGAGCGTCGGCGAGACGGTCGTGTGCGCCTCGACGGACTCGAGCGCCAGCGGGCTGCGCCGCACCAGGCCCGCGAGGCGACGTCCCAGCTGCGGGTCGGTGGCCGCCATGTACTCGTAGGGGACCGGCAGCTCCGCGTAGGTGAGCAGCACCCGGCGGGCCAGGCCGCGGTCCGCGATCGCGACGGCGATCGTCTCGAAGTCGGTGTGGCCGAGTACCGCCCGCCCACCCGGCCGCAGGACGCGGGCGATCTCCTCCAGCAGCGCCGCCGGATCGGTGAGGCACTCGAGCGTGTTGTTGGAGATCACGACGTCGACGCGGGCGTTGGCGAACGGCAGGGCCCCGCTCAGATCATGCTGGACGGCGCCTGCCCCGGGCAGCGCGGCGGTGAGGCGGCGCAGCGGCTCGGGGTTCAGGTCGAGCCCGATCAGCCGCGCCGAGGGGGACCGGCGGGTGATCGCGGCGAGGGTGTCGCCGTGGCCGGCGCCCAGGTCGACCAGCGTGTCCGCCGGCCCGGGGTCGGCGAGGTCCGCTATGCGCTCATGCACCGTCCCGGCCGACGTCGGTGAGCCGGTTCAGGAAGGGGAGGAGGGCTGCGAGGTACACGTCCGGATCACCGCTCCACAGGTCGTGGCCGGCGCCGGGGATGGTCGCGATCTCGACCGTGGGCAGCGCCTGGCGCCACTGGTCGGCGACCTGGTCGGTGACCACCGTGCTGCGGCGCCCGCCCCTGATCACCAGGACGGGAAAGCTCAGCCCGGAAAGCCGGTCCCACAGCGGTACGTCCCGGCTCTCGGTGAAGACCGCCCGTGCCGCGTGTTCCGCCATCCGGTCGATCATCGGCACGCCGCGGATCTCCGCCCGCAGCTGCCGCTCGACGACGGCGTCGGGCGGGCGCACGTGCCGTGCCCCGTAGTCGCCGACCACCAGCCCACGCACCTGCTCCGGATGCTCGAGCGCATACCCGAGCGCGTAGGACGACCCGCGGGAGAACGCGACGAGAACCGGCCGTTCCACCTCGAGCGCGCTGATGACCGCGCCCAGGTCGCTGATGTGGTCCTCCCACGCGTACCCGCTGGCCGGCGCGTCGCTGCCACCCCGCCCGCGCAGGTCGACGACGACAGCCCGCCGCTCACCGAGCTGGTCGAGCAGCCAGCCGTACTCGGCCGCGGACTCGCCCATGCCCGGCACCACCACGACCGGCGGCGCGGCGGCGCCGGGCAGCCCGTTGTCGAGCGCGTGTAACCGGACCCCGCCGTTGCTGACGAAGACGGACGCCCCGGCGCCACGAGGCTCGGTCACGGCCGCCGTCACGAGGACCTGCCGCGGTTCTTCATGGACGTCAGCCCGGCGAGGGAGGGAGTCCCGTTGTTCCGCAGCGCGGCGCGGGCGTGGGCGAGGTGGTGCATGTCGAACACCGAGTCGACGGCGGTGCTGAAACCCTGGACGTCCAGGGTGTGGTTGACGGCGCGCTTGGCCATGCGCAGCGCGAACGGGTCCTGGCGGGCGATGCGGCGGGCAAGCTCCAGGGTGGCCGGGTACAGGTCGTCGAGCGGGACGACCCTGTTGACCATGCCGAGCCCGAGCGCCTCGGCGGCCGTGACGGGACCGCCGGTGAACAGCAGTTCCTTGGCCTTGCGAGCCCCGAGCTCCCAGGTGTGACCGTGGTACTCCACGCCGCCGATGCCCATGTGCAGGACGGGGTCGGAGAACTCGGCGTTGTCGGCGGCGACGATGAGATCGCAGGGCCAGCAGAGCATGAGCCCACCGGCGATGCACTTGCCCTGGACGGCGGCGATCGACGGCTTCGGAATGTCGCGCCAGGTCTTCGCATAGTGCAGGTAGTGCCGGGTCTCCCAGTCGTAGCCGCTGTCGGGCGTCCAGGCCGGACGCGGGACGTCGCTCTCGGTGCCGGACATGTCGTGGCCGGCCGAGAAGTGCTTCCCGGTCGATCTCAGGATGATGACCCGGACCTCGGCATCGGCGTCGGCGGCCTGCCAGGCTTCGTCGAGCTCGCGCAGGACCTTGGGGTTCTGCGCGTTGGCGGCCTGCGGCCGGTTAAGGGTGATGACGGCGATGTGCTCGTCAACAACCTCGTAGTCGACGTGCTCGGCCTCGTAGCCGACCTGCTCTGGCCGCGTCGCGCTGCCGGTCGGGTTTGTGGTCGGGCTGTCGCTCGCGTTGCTGGTCGGGCTCAGGGTCGGGCTGTCGGTCGCGTTGTCGGGATGCATCGGGTCTCCTTCGCCGGTGCTGGGCGGACGGGAGCGGGACCGCGGTCGACGGGAGCCCGGGGGAAGCTGTCCGACATCGACGTCGACATCAATATTCATCCACGGGAGTCGGAAAAGGTCAACGCTCACCCTTAGCCTCGCCCCCACCCCATGCTTCCCGCCACCCCTGCGCCACTTCTCACCCCACTCGCAGCCCCGAACCGCAGCCCCCGGCTCAGTCCTTGGCCCCAGCTCCCAGCCCTGGTCCGGTCCTCCCGGAGTCGGCCCGGTCCCTGGTAGCCGCGGTTGCGGAAGTCGCTGGATGGCCGGGTTCGGGTGGGTGAGGTGCTCTGGGGGCTGGAGCCCGGTTTGATGGTGTCCCGTTGGACGCGAGGGGGTCGGTTGGCTGTGGAGATCGACGGGATGATGCTGGCGTTGCTGGAGATCCCGGCTGAGTGCACGGTCGAGTACAACCGGTGGTACGACCTCGACCACATGCCCGAGCACCTGGCCAAGCCCGACGTGCTCCTGGGACGTCGCTACGTCGCGCCCCGCGACCTGCGGGAAGCACCGGGGGTCGTCCGGTCCGACCTGCTCGGCGGGTATCCGCCGTACCTGACCACCTACTGGTTCGGCGGTCCGCTGGAGATGACCAGCGAGCAGGCCCGCGAGGGCTGGCTCGCCCTGGATCGGACGCTCCTCAAAGGCGGGCGCTTCTGGCGGATCGGGCGGCCTCGTCACAGCTCGCGGTGGCGGGTCGCCGCGGCCTGGAGCCGCCCGGGGTGCCTGGTGCGCCCCGTCGCCGTCCCGTATCTCGCGCACCGAGGGGTGATCGTGGCGCTCGGGCGGGCGCCGTCGGCGGCCCGGCTGGGCGAGGCGGTGGACTGGTGGGAGCGGGTGCACCTGCCCGACCTGGCGGCCGTGCCCGGCCTCCTCGGCGCCGTCCGGCTGAAGTGGGCGGACGAGATCGGCGGGGGCGAGGCCGGTGGGAGCGAGACCAGCGGAGACGAGGCCGGCGGGGGCGAGGCTGTCGACGCGGCACCGGGGTCGGATCTCGTGCTGCACATGCTGCTCTGCGAGGACCCGCCCGAGCTGGTGATGGGGCGGATCGAGGAGGCCAAGCGGTACTGGCGCGCCGTCGGCCGGTTCCCCGCGCACCGCGGGGCCTACGAGGAGCTGGCCTTCCTGCCCTACCGGCTGATCGTGCCGCTCGAGTACGACTTCGACATCACCGAGGACGGGACCGAGGAGGTCACCGCGAGAACCACGGACGTCACCGGTGACGTCCGCGGGGACACCGCCGGGTGAGCGCACCGAGAGCGCAAGGGGGGCGGTGGCCGGGCGCGGCCGTCCCGGACCGGCGGGCGTCGGGTGGGTGGCGCGGGTGCGGGAATATCACGATGGTCCGGCGCCGCTGAGCGTGCGGGTGGCGACGTTCACGACGGGTGGCGTCGTCCAGGAGAGGTGCGTCGCGTGCGGTGGTCGATGCCGCCGTATCGACGGCCTCGCGACGACGGAGGTAGGACATGGGCAAGCTCGATGACGGGGCGAAGGAACTGCTGGACAAGCCCTTCCACGGGTGGGTGACCACGTTGACCGCGGACGGCTCGCCGCACAGCACGGTGGTCTGGGTCGACGTCGACGGCGACGATGTCCTGTTCAACACCGCGGTCGGCCGGGTCAAGGAGAAGCACCTGCGCAAGGACCCGCGGGTGTCCGTGGGCGTGCTGGACCCGGAAGACCGCTACCACCTGGTGAGCGTGACGGGGACGGCCACGCTCGACACCGAGGGCGCCGACGCCCACATCGACCGGCTGGCCAAGAAGTACCTCGGGGTCGACAGCTACCCGTTCCGCAAGCCCGGCGAGCAGCGGATCATCGTCCGGATCACGCCGAGCAAGGTCGTCTACAACGCCGGTTCCTGACCGCCGCGCCGCCCGCGGTCGCCGGCCTCGTCCGGCGACCGCCCAGCCACCGGCCGTCGCATTCCGGCCCAGACGCAGCCGGACAAGCCGGTCTCCGTCACCACATGGTGGGCTGGATCGGGGGTTCGCGGCGGTAACGGGGTAACTGTTGAAGTTCTGTCAAAAATCGCTATACGTTTTCAGTCTGACCTCTTGCGGTGCCACGTGGCGCGCGAGGGCCTCAAGCGTCGTGGAGGTAACAGACTGTGCTGCTGGAGTTGGATCCCGATCAGGAAGTCCTGCGGGAGGCGACGGCTCGGTATCTGACCGACCGGGTGCCCACAGAGACGATCCGGCGGCTGCGGAACGACGCCTCGGGGTTCGAGGCGGACTACTGGCGTGCCGGCGCCGAGCTCGGCTGGACGTCCCTGCTGGTGTCCGAGGAGAATGGCGGCGGCTCTATCAGTGGGGCGGGCCTGGTCGACCTGACCGTGGCCGCGCACGAGTTCGGGCTCCGGGCGGCGCCCGGACCGCTGGTGCCGACGAACGTCGTCGCGGCGGCGCTGAGCGCCGTCGGCGGCGCGGCGCACGAGGCCGTCCTGGCGGGGCTGCTGGAAGGCACGGCGATCGCCTCGTGGTGCTACGGCGAGCCCGCGCCGAACGATCGTCTCGGCACGGTGGAGCTGACCTGCCGGGTAGAGGGCGACGAGATCGTCCTCGACGGGGTCAAGCGCCCGGTCGAGTCGGCGGGCGTGGCCCAGTTCCTGCTGGTCACGGGGCGCAGCGAGGCGGGTCTCACCCAGGTGCTCGTCCCGACCGACACGCCGGGCCTGACGGTGGAGCCGCTGCGCACCGTCGACCTGACCCGCCGGTTCGCGACCGTCCGGTTCGACGGGGTGCGGGTGCCGGCGAGCGCCCTGGTCGGTGAGCTCGGCGGGGCCGCGGAGCAGGTGGAGCGTCAGCTCCAGCTGGCCCTGGTGATCCTCTGCGCGGAGAGCGTCGGCTCGATGCAGGCCGCGTTCGACATGACGGTGCAGTGGGCGTTCGAGCGCTACTCGTTCGGCCGGCCGCTGGCCTCCTACCAGGAGCTCAAGCACCGGTTCGCGGACATGAAGTCGTGGCTGGAGGCGGCGCACGCCATCAGCGACACGGCGGCGAGCGCCGTCGACGCGGAGTCGCCGGACGCCCCCGAGCTGGTCAGCGCCGCGAAGGCGTTCATCGGTGAGTACGGAACCGAGCTGCTCCAGGACTGCGTCCAGATCCACGGCGGGATCGGCGTGACCTTCGAGCACGACCTGCATCTCTTCCTGCGCCGGGTCGTCCTCGACCGCGCGCTGTACGGCACCCCCGCCGAGCACCGGCAGCGGATCGCCGGCGTGGTCGAACATCTCAAGGAGCGGGCATGAGCACGGGCGACATCGAGGACGTCGAGACCTTCCGCCAGCGGGCGCGGGACTGGATCCGGGGCAACCTGGCGCCGCTCCCGGCGGGCAGCGGGATCGGCGTGATGCGCGCGGGTGAAAGCGACGAGGCGGAGCTCGCCGCGGTCGCGCGCCAGCGCGAGATCCAGCGGATGTTCTACGACGCGGGTTTCGCCGGGATCGCCTTTCCCCGCGAATACGGCGGCCAGGGGCTCACCGCGGACCACCAGAAGGCCTTCAGCGAGGAGATCTCGGGCTACGAGTATCCCGCCGACATCCAGGCCCCGACATTCTCGCCGTGTGCCGCGGTGCTGCTCGACTTCGGCACCGAGGAGCAGAAGCGCCAGCACATCCCGGCGATTCTGAAGGGCGAGGAGCTGTGGATGCAGTTCCTGTCCGAGCCGAGCGCCGGTTCGGACGTCGCCGCCGCGCTGACCAGTGCCGTCCGCGACGGTGACGACTGGATCCTGAACGGGTCCAAGATCTGGACGACCGGCGCCTGGTGGTCGGACTGGGGCCTCGTCCTGGCCCGGACGAACTGGGACGTCCCGAAGCACCGTGGGCTGACCGTGTTCATCCTGCCGATTCACCAGCCGGGTATCGAGGTGCACCGCATCGAGATGCTGAACGGCAACAAGGAGTTCTGCCAGGAGTTCCTCACCGACGTCCGGGTCCCGGACACCGACCGCATCGGCGAGGTCGACGACGGCTGGACGGTGGGCACCCGGTGGATGTTCCACGAGCGGATGCTGCACAACTCGCCGCTGGTCACCATTCCCGCCGACGGGGCGCGCGGCACGATCCGCGCCACCCACCTGGTGGAGATCGCGCGCGACGCCGGCCGGCTCGAGGACCCGCTGGCCCGTGACCTCATCGGTGAGGGCCGCATGCTCGACCTCGTCACGCACGCGCTGCAGGGCCGGCTGTCCCGTGGCCTGCGGTCCGGCCGGATGCCCGACCAGTCGGCGGCCATCGGACGGCTGTTCACCGGTGTGACGGCCGCGCGGACCACGACCCTGTCGTTCAACCTGGCCGGCGGGGCGAGCGCGGCCTGGACGGACGACGACGGCGCCACCGCCGAGTGCGGCAACGACTTCCTGCTGCGGCAGGTGAGCTGCATCGGCGGCGGCACCACCGAGATGGCCCGCAACGTTGTCAGCGAGCGGGTGCTCGGCATGCCCCGCGAGCCGGCGAAGGACCGCGGGGTGGCCTTCCGGGACGTCCCGCGGGGCGCCTCGAACCGGGGCTGACCCCACCGATCCGTGACAGCGGCCGGGCGCGTACCCACGCGCCCGGCCGCTGTCGTTCGTCCGGCTCTCTCGTCCGGCTGTCGCTCGTCTGCTCTCGTTCGGCTGGGAGGCTCAGCGCTGGCAGCCGGCGGACGGGTCGGCGGGGTCGCGCACCGCCGCGTCGAAGTCCACGAACCCGTCGGCGAGGCGCTGGCCGCATATCCAGGAGTTGATCCGCTGGCGGTAGTTCTCGCTGTCGGGGGCGGTGCCGGTGCCGTCGATGACGGCATTGGACGCGGGCGTGATCGTCGAAGCGCTGCAGCCCGCTGCGCCCCGCCTGCGACGGCTCACCGCTGGTCAGGAGCATGTTCCCGCTGATCCCGGCGTTGACGACGGAGACCGGGATGCCGGCGCCGAGCAGCCGCCGCTGCAGGTGGTCGGGGTAGCGCGGGTTCCGGTCCGCGACGCTGGCGTCCGCGGGGACGCTCAGCGCGGTGGAGTGCCGATCCACCGCGAATCTGTCACATCCGACCTGCCTGGATTCGACGTATCCGCAGGGTGCCTGCAGCGCGCAGGAACCAGACCGCGCCGCCACGCGGACGCGAGCACAGGCGAAGGACGGAAGCGTATGAAGATCACGATCTTCGGAGCCAGTGGGGCCACGGGGCGCCTCGTGGTGCGACAGGCACTCGACGCGGGCCACGCCGTGACGGCGGTGACGCGTTGCCCGGCGGAGTTCCCGCTGGCCGGTGAGCAGCTCACCGTCATCGGGGGCGATGTGTCCGACGGGGCCGCCCTCGCGCCGGCGATCGAGGGCGCCGACGCGGTGCTGTCCAGCCTGGGGGTGCCGTTCATCCGTGGCCCGATCACCGTCTACAGCCGCGGCGCCGCGAAGATTCTCGAGGCGATGACGCGGCACGGTGTGAAACGGCTGGCCGTCGTCAGCTCGACGGCGGTCGAACCCCACCCCCACCGCGAGGGCGGGTTCCTGCTCAACCGGGTCATGCAGCCGATGATCGTCAGGACGATCGGCAGGACCACGTACGCGGACATGCGGGCCATGGAGCAGATCGTCCGCGAGAGTGACGCGGAATGGACGATCATCCGATCCTCGGGGCTGTTCGATGCCGACCACGTCTCGCGCTACACCGTCAGCGACGGCCCGCTGGACGGAGTCTTCACCAGCCGTGCCGACCTGGCCCACTGCCTGCTGACGCAGGCCACCGGGAAGCGGTTCGTCGGCCGGACGGTCGAGATCACGACCAGCGAGAACGCCCCGACACTCCTACAGGTGATCCGGCGGGAGGCGTTCGGCCGTGACTGACCCCGCCGCCGACCACCTGTCATGACCTTCGAGCCCGCGTCCCCCGCGAACGGCGCCGCCTGGTACGCCGAACAGTTCGAACGCCAACGTCGCCAGCTGCGCGCCGTCGCCTACCGCATGCTCGGATCCTTCGCGGACGCCGACGACGCAGTGCAGGAAGCCTGGCTGCGGCTCAGCCGAGCAGACGAGACGGCGATCGACAACCTGGCCGGGTGGCTGACCACCGTCGTCGGGCGCGTCTGCGTCGACATGCTGCGCGCCCGCCGGGCGCGGCGCGAGGACCTGCCCGGCACGTGGCTGCCCGACCCGGTCATCACCGAGGCAGACACCCCCGATCCCGAACAACGCGTCCTGCTGGCCGACTCGGTCGGCCTGGCGCTCCTCGTCGTCCTGGACAGTCTTCGACCGGCGGAGCGGCTCGCGTTCGTGCTGCACGACATGTTCGGCGTCCCGTTCGACGACATCGCTCCCATCCTCGAGAAGAGTCCGGCGGCGACACGGCAGCTGGCCAGTCGCGCCCGTCGTCGCGTCCAGGGCAGCGGCACC
The DNA here is from genome assembly GCF_004337455.1 of Parafrankia sp. BMG5.11. Classification (NCBI taxonomy): domain Bacteria; kingdom Bacillati; phylum Actinomycetota; class Actinomycetes; order Frankiales; family Frankiaceae; genus Parafrankia; species Parafrankia sp. BMG5.11. The sequence continues at coordinate 41,342 of NZ_SJXI01000038.1, forward strand.
CGGCCGGATCCCGACCTCCCCACCCAACGTCGCGTGGCCGAAGCCTTCCTCGCCGCTGCTCGCAACGGTGATTTCGCCGCGCTCGTCGAACTCCTCGACCCGGACGTCAGACTCCGGGTCGACACCGGGCCCCGCACCTGGCTCGCCCCACCGCTGCTCACCGGAGCACGCGACGTCGCCAGCCACGCCGCCGTCCAGGGCCCACGCTTCGCCGGCCCCTGGGAACCCGCCCTCGTCAACGGCGCCGCCGGCATGATCGCGCGTGGCAGAGCCGGGCTGATCGCAGTCGTGGGATTCATCGTCGTCAACGGCCGCATCAGCGAGATCGACCTCATTCTCGACCCCGACAGGCTGGCCGCCGTGAAAGTCAACGACTGATGCGATGCGCGTCCTAGCCGAACGCCTCCACGATCTCGGTGACGATGGCGCGCGCGGCCGGGGAGAGGTCGCGCCATCCGGTGCCGAGGTCGGCGGCGAACGAGCGCCGGTAGTCGGTACCGGGGGAGCGGATGGTCTCCGTGTAGCCCGAGTGGAACAGCACGGGCATTCGCAGGCCTGGCGCCGTCGCCACGGCGCACGGGCCGAGATCCAGCGCCAGGGCGTCGAAGACCTGCAGTTCGGTGCGGTCCGCATGCTTGACGAAGACCACCACCCAGCCGTCGCCGCCGGCCTTGTCCGGCACGAAGACCGGGGACTCGCAGATCGTCCCGGCCGGGAACGTCCACGCCGACTGCTCGGTCATCGACTCCAGGTCGATGCAGACCAGCGACGACGGGATCTCGGTCGTGGGCAGGTCGTCGACGTCGACCACCCGGAACGGATGGTCGGCGTACATCTCGACGATCGCCGAGACCATCGTGTCGGGCGTGGCGCCCCAGTACGCCTGCCACAGGTGGCGGCCCCGCTCGAGCGCCGCCGGGCGGGTGTCGCGGGCGTAGAGCAGGGTTCCCCAGTGCCGCTGCGGGTCGAGGAAGTACCTGCTCTGCCGCACCTGCCCGGTACGGCCGTCGATGACGTGCCGCCCGACCGGTGCGGCGTCGACCGGCGTCGGCATGAACCCGGACAGGCAGCTGCGCAGCCTGTCCCCGGTGCGCCACACGATGTCCGAGCGGGTGATGGCGTAGTTCATGTCCCAGCCGTTCGAGTGCGCGACGTACATCGTGACGTCGTCGCCGTTCTGGCCGTAGTCGGCGAACTCGTGGAACGACTCGTACGGGACCCGCGCGTGCGTCACCGGCACCGCGGAGCCGACCCGGGCGCGGGTCAGCGCCCGCTTGGCGACCAGGTAGATGTCGGTGAACGGCAGGTGCGGCTTGGTGCGGCCGCGGCCGGCGACACTGCCGGGCTCCGGCTGGAAGCCGATCTCGGTGAAGATGACGTAGTCGCGGGTCACCGCGATCTCGTGGGTGCCCTGGGTGATGCGCGCCCCGGGGACCTCCCAGGTCTCCAGCTCGCCGTGGCCGTCCCAGCGCACCACCGACAGTGGGCCCTCCGCGTCGGTGGTCGACCGGCCGCGCGGGCGCAGGTGGATGTTGCTCCACCACAGGCAGCCCTCGTCGGGGTCGACCACCGGGTGGGACGTCGTCTGCACCCCGGGGAACAGCGGATGCGCCCCGACCTGGGGATACTCCTGTACCGCGCCGAGGAACGTCCGGTAGGTCATCGTGACCGGGTCGAGCTCCACCGGCCGCTGTCGGTCGGCGGTGAGCAGCAGCCGGTCGCCGAAGAAGTGCGGCGCGGTGTGGCTGAGTGACGGGCGGGCGCCGGTCAGCAGCCGCTGGAGCTCCTCCGGAGCCAGTGCGGCACGCAGCCCGCCCAGCATCGCCAGGTCCGGGGTGACCACCCGGCGGGTCCGCCAGACGCGTTTCGCCAGATCGACCCGGGTCAGCATTCCCGGCCCGCTCGGCGCGAAGTCCAGCACCGTCGGCTGGGCCGGCCCGACGACAAATGCGAACCCGGTCAGCCCGTCCGGCCACTGGCCGGCGGTGACGACAAGATCGACCTCGTATTCCCGGCTCTGCTCGAGCACGTGGTAAACCGCGTGGTCCACGAGAAAACCTCCCGCCGACCCGTCGGAGGAGCGGCTGAGAGAAATTCTCGGAGCCTGCGGCTGCCGGGCGGTGGACTCAGGGTGAACGCCGCGGGAAAGCGCCCCCGCCGGGTTTGTGCCCATGGCTCGATCGCGCCGGTGAATCAAGTAGACGCATCAGTCTACTTTCTGCGAAGCTACCGTTCGTGGCGGCGCCGGGGGAAGGTCCCGGGCCCGACCGGGCCGCCGCCGCCCGGGCGAGGCGGTCGCGGCGACGAGGATGGGCATGATGGCGGGCACGAGGGCGACGGTCGGATTCGTGGGCCTGGGGAGCATGGGCGGCGCCCTGGCGGCGAACCTGGTCGCGGCCGGGTTCGACGTCGTCGCCCACGACGCGGCCGGCCCGGATCGGGTCCCGGTGGGAGCGGTCGGCGCGGCCGACGTCGCCGAGGTCGCCGGCCGGGCCGACACCGTCGTGTTCAGCCTGCCCGACGGGGCGGTGTCCGAGCAGGTCGCCGGTGAGATCGTCGCGCTGGCCGGCCGGCGGGCGGCGTACGTCGTCGACACCTCGACGGTCGGGGTGGCCGCCGCGCGCCGGATCGCCGGCCGGCTGGCCGGCGCCGGTGTCGGCTACGTCGACGCGCCGGTGTCGGGTGGTGTGGCGGGCGCCCGGGCGCGCACGATCGCGGTGATGTTCGCCGGGTCCGACGCCGACTGCGCGGCGGTCACGCCCGTCCTGGCCGGCCTGAGTGACCGCCGGACCAGAGTGGGCGACGAGCCGGGCCTGGCCCAGGCGCTGAAGCTGGCGAACAACTTCCTCTCCGCGACGGCGCTGGCGGCGACCAGCGAGGCGATCGCCTTCGGCACCTCGGCCGGGCTCGACATGGCCACGATGCTCGACGTGCTGAACGGCGCGAGCGGCCGGAGTTCGGCGACCGCCGACAAGTTCCCCAACCACGTACTCGCCGAACGCTACGCGGCTGGTTTCACCAACTCGTTGATGGCGAAGGACGTCGCGCTCTATCTGGCGGCCGTCCAGGAGCGCGACGGCGCCGTGCGAAGCCCACAGAACTCACCGAACTCGCGGAGCTCGCGGATCGGGGCGGTCACGGCATCGGTGTGGGAGCGGTTCGCGGCCGCGGCACCCGGTGCCGACTTCACCCGGATCTATCCCTTCGTGAAGGGAACCTGACTGCCCGCCGGACGCCTGCTCCGAGTATCTCCGCACTGTCTCCCGGCCGGGGAGCCTCCTGGGGCCGGGGTCTTGTAAATCGGGTGTTCAGAAACTAATCCGGGCCGGGTTGGTTATCGCTGATGATCGAAAATCATCCTCTCTGTTGAGGAGAGGATGATTACTAAAAAGTGCAATCGACGGCTGGCGGCGCTCACGCCCACCAGCGGCCAGGCCAGGCCAGTTCGGAGGTCGGGTCCTGTCCTGGGGCATCACCAGGGGGGGTTGTGGGCGGTAAGGTGGTTCTCGGGTACGCCATATAAGGTTTTCCGGGCCTCGTGGTGGCGCCGGCATTCCGGGAGGTCGAATACCGTCCGTGACGCGGTGTCGGAGGCGGTGATCGGCCGGCCGGAATTGATCTGCGGGTCTTGACCGGACCAACGTCAGGTGATAGGCATTTTTTGGGATTCGTTCGGTTCGGACGGCTCGCACCGGTTATCACAGTACTATTGACCTGCTGTGTGATCGGTATCACTATCGGTTGCCGGGTGTTTACCGGTTCAAGGGCGGAGGAACCTCTGATATGGCACGTATCGACCCGCTTCCCCTCAGGGAATGGCCGAAGGAGATGCGTCCGGCCCTGGCAGCCCTGACGCCGCCCGTGCCGCTGCACCCTCCGATGCCCTCCGAGGGCAAGCCCAAGGCACTGAACACGCTGGGGACGCTCGCCCACCACCCCACGCTGGCGCACGCCTTCTTCACGTTCAACGGCCACATCCAGCGTGCGACGACGCTGACGCTGCGCCAGCGGGAGATCATCATTTTGCGGGTGGCGGCACTGCGCAAGTGCTACTACGAGTGGACACAGCACGTCGTCATGGGCCACGACATCGGCCTGACCGACGACGAGATCACCCGCATCGCGCTGGGCCCGGACGCGCCCTTCTGGGACCCGGTCGAGGCGGCGCTGATCCGCGCGGTGGACGAGCTCCTCACCGAGGGCGCGATCGGCGCCGGCAGCTGGGAGACCCTCGCGGCCAAGCACGACACCCAGCAGCTGCTGGACATCATCTTCACGGTCGGTGCCTACGAGACCCTGGCGCTGATGATGCGCTCGTTCGAGCTCGAGCTCGACGACGACCTCACCCAGACCTGACCGCCGGACGAGCGACCCGGCACGGCGCCGTCCCCACGGGGTGGTGGCACACCCAGACCCGACAGGAGTAGTCATGGCCGTGACCGTCACCGAGATCAGCCCGGAGGTCGGCGTCGAGATCGCCGGCCTCGCCGGCCATCAGCTCGCCGACCCGGCGGTCGCGGCCGACTGCCAGGCCCTGCTGGAACGCCACGGCGTCGTCGTCTACCGCGAGACCCACGTCGGCGACGACGACCTGGTCGCCTTCAGCCGCCTGCTCGGCCAGGTGGTCGTCGCCCCCGTGGGCGGCACGGACACCCACCCCGAGATCTCGAAGATCACTCTGGACCCGGCCGAGAGTGTCCTGGCCGCCTACCGGCGGGGAACCTTCTTCTGGCACATCGACGGGGCCAACGACGAGCTGCCGCAGAAGGCCACGCTGCTGACGGCCCGCCAGGTCTCCGACGAGGGCGGCGACACCGAGTTCGCCAACACCTACGCCGCCTACGAGGCGCTCTCCGACGCCGAGAAGGAGCAGTTCGCGAAGCTGCGCGTCGTGCACAGCTTCGCGGCCTCGCAGTCGCTGGCCGAGCCCGACGCGTCGGAGCGGACCCGCGCGCTGTGGGCACGGGTGCCGGCCCGCGAGCACCCGCTGGTCTGGACCCGCCGCAGCGGCCGCAGGTCGCTGCTGGTCGGCGCGACGACCGACCACGTCGTCGGCTGGCCGGCGGACGAAAGCCGCGCCCTGCTCGACCGGCTCCTCGAATGGTCGACCCAGCCGCGGTTCGTCCTGCGCCATCACTGGCACCCCGGCGACCTCGTGATCTGGGACAACACCGGCATGCTGCACCGGGCGATCCCGTACACGGCGACGTCGCACCGGTTGATGCACCGAACGACCCTCGTGGGCGAAGAAGTCGTAGCCTGACCTCCGCGCGCGGCACCCCGCGCGAAATTCTGACGTCCATCGGACGGTCGGCCCGCGGGCAAGGCCGAGGCCGGCGGGACGACGGACGTCCGCACTGTCCGAACTGCCCGATGGAGGTCAGCATGCGAGTGGTCGTGGACTTCAAGCTCTGTGAGAGCAACGCGCTGTGCGTGGGGCTCGCTCCCACGGTGTTCGAGCTCGACGACAACGACTATCTGAACGTGCTGGACGAGCACCCCGAGGAGGACCTCGTCAAGGACGTCCGCGCGGCCGTCACCGCCTGCCCCAAGCAGGCCATCAAGCTCGTCGACGACTGAGCGCACAGGTCGGCGCCGGGCGGCCACTGACCGTCCGGTGCGTCGGCCGCGTTCCGTCCCCGGGCCGCGGCGCCGCGGCGTGACACGGTGTCGTGAACGGGGGGTGACGGTTACGCGGACGATTTTTGGCCGGCAAGTGAACGCCGCCTTCTCTTATCATGGCGGTTGATGTCCCGCGCTCACTCCAGTCCCCGTGACCGGACCCGCTTTGGGGTCGGCGAGGAGGGTGTGGCCGGCGGGGCCCGATCCGCCCGGCATCGGCACGCCGCGCAGCGGTTCTGGCAGCTTTCCGACACCGATCTCGACGACCTCCTGGCGCTGACCGGCGAGGCCGACCGGGTCGAGCTGAAGCTGGTCGTGCCCGTGGCCGCGCACGAGGCGACCTGCGCCGCGCTCGGCATCGAGTTCACCCGCGCCCGGGTGCTGCGGGTCTTCTACCTGGACACTCCCGAGCGCGCGCTGCACCGCAACGGTGTGGTGGCCCGGGTCCGCAGCATCGCCGGCCGCGCCGACGACGCGGTGGTGAAGCTGCGGCCCGTCGTCCCGGCCGAGGTCCCGCCGCGGCTGCGCCGCTCCCGCAACTTCATCGTCGAGATCGACGGTATGCCCGGCCGGTACGTCTGCTCCGGGGCGCTGCGGGCCCGGCTGGACGCCGCCGACGTCGACCGGGTGATGGCCCGGCGGCGGGCGCTGCACCGGCTGTTCACCCCGCGGCAGCTGCGGCTGCTCGCCACCCGCCTGCCGGCCCGGCTCAACGTCGACGATCTCGCGGTGTTCGGCCCGGTGGACGCCCGCCGGGTCAAAATCATCCCCGCCGGTCACGACCGCGCGCTGCTCGCGGAGCGGTGGACGTATCCGGACGGCTCGCGCATCCTCGAGCTTTCCACCCGCTGCCGGCCCGCCGAGGCGCTGCGTGTCGCCGGGCGCACGGCGGACGTCCTGCGCCGGCACGGTGTCGATCTCAGCGGGCCGCAGCAGACGAAGACCCGCACCACCCTGGATTTCTTCGCCGGCGAGCTGACCGGCCCCCGGCGGTGAGGGCGGCCGGCCCGGCGGCGGGCGGGCGCTCCCTCGCGGGTGGCCGACGAGCATTCATTGTACTGACGGGTTTGGTTCTGGGAGCTTCACGCCAAGTGGGTCACTGGGGCGTCTGCCGGTAGCCGCGGACGAACAGCGCGACGCAGGAGCGGACCGCAGTGTCCAACTGCTCGCCGTCCACGCCCGGCGGGGGCGGGTAGAGGAAGACGCCCACCTCGGTGATCTGCCAGGCCGTGCCGGTGACCAGGACGATGAACTGGCTCGCGGCCCTGACGGGATCGTCGATGCGCAGCGCGCCGGCGTGCGTGAGCCGGGTCAGCTGGCTGATCACCTCCGACCAGACGGGGCCGGCGACGCGGGTGCGCCACAGCTCGAGCAGATGTGGTTGGCGAGGGCCCTCCGACTGGAGGAGTCGCCGCAGCGACGCGGTCCGGGGATTGAGGAAGATCGCTGTCAGGCGTCTCGCGAGATCGTTCAGCTGCGACTCGGCGTCCACCGGGCGCTCGGCCGGGCCGGTGGTCGGCCGGTCGGTTGGGGCGTGCAACGCCTCGAGGGTCGCGTTCAGGTGCGTGTCGATGACCGCGCGGAACAGCGTCTCCTTGTCGCCGAAGTGGTTGTAGACGGTCTGCCTCGAGACCGGCGTCGCGGTGGCGATGTCGTCGAGGGTCGTGGCCGCGTACCCCTGGCGGACGAAGAGCTCGAGCGCCGCCGCCATGATCGCCTCGCGCTTGGCGGGAAGGCCGCGCCGCGCTCGCGGGGGCCCGCCTTCGTTGCCTGGCATCGGGTCAGGCTAACCTTGGACACTGTTGTCCAACTTTCTAGGCGTAGACGTCCAAACCTGCCTTCCGGCTCGCGCGCGGCGGGCGGGACGGCCGCCCACGCCGGCCCAGCTCCCGATCAAGGAGAGATGAGTGCCCAACCCCGACACCCCGCCCAGCGACCACCCGCACACCGTCGTGATCGGGGCCGGGCCGGCGGGACTGACCGCCGCCTACCAGCTCGTGACCAGGGGGGCGCCGGTCTCCTGCTACGAGGCCGACGACGTGGTCGGCGGCATCAGCCGCACCGTCGTGCGTGACGGCTGGCGTTTCGACATCGGAGGCCATCGCTTCTTCACGAAGGTCTCGCAGGTGGACGCACTCTGGCGGGAGATCCTGCCCGAGGAGGACTTTCTGCTACGCCCCCGGATGAGCAGGATCTACTACAACGGGAAGCTTTATGACTACCCGCTGAAGGCGCTCAACGCGCTCGTCAACCTCGGTCTGGCCGAGGCATCGCTCGCCATCGCGTCGTACCTGTGGGCGTGCGTCCGACCGCCGAAGGGGCAGGCGACGAACTACGAGGCATGGCTGGTGGCGCGGTTCGGATGGCGCCTCTACCGGACCTTCTTCAAGACCTACACCGAGAAGGTGTGGGGAATACCGGTCAGCCAGATGCCGGCTGACTGGGCGGCCCAGCGGGTAAAAGGCCTGTCGCTTCCCGCCGCCATCGTGAACGCGGTGCTGCCGAAGCGCAACCAGAAGAAGATAACCAGCCTCATCGAGGAGTTCCGCTACCCCAAGTACGGGCCGGGAATGATGTGGGAGGCGGCCGTGGCCAAGGTCGAGAAGCTCGGTGGACGGGTCGTGATGAACACGTCCGCGACCAGGATCCACCATGAGGACGGCCGGGCCGTCGCGGTCACCGTGCGGACGCGGTCCGGTGAGTGCTCGCGGGTGCCGGCCGATCACGTCATCTCGTCGATGCCGATGTCGACATTGCTCACCAGCATGGATCCGCCGCCACCCGCGCATGTTCTCGACGCGGCCAACGATCTGCGCTACCGCGACTACCTGACCGTCGCGCTCATCGTGCCGGAGGAGTTCAGCTTCCCGGACAACTGGATCTACATCCACGACCCCGGGGTGCGGGTGGGGCGCATCCAGAACTACGGGTCGTGGTCCCCGTACCTGGTCAAGGAGGGCCGGACCTGCCTCGGGCTCGAGTTCTTCGTCTTCGAGGGCGACGACATGTGGGTTCGTCCGGACGACGAGCTGGTCGCTCTGGGCACCGCCGAGCTCGAGGCCCTCGGGCTGGTCCGCCCCGGCGCGGTCGAGAAGGGCTACGTCGTCCGCGTCCCCAAGGCGTATCCGACCTACGACCAGTTCTACCGGCGGAACGTGGAGGTGATGCGGGAATGGCTGGCGCTACATGTTCCCAATGTGCATCCGGTCGGCCGGAACGGCATGCACCGCTACAACAACGCCGATCACTCGATGCTGACCGCCATGCTCACGGTGGAGAACATCCTCGACGACGCCGGGCACGACATCTGGACGGTGAACGTCGAGGAGGAATACCACGAGGAGAAGGTGAGTGAGCGTGGCAGGGCCGGCGGTGGGGGGACCGGCCGGGACGCGCCGGTGATTCCCCGTCCGGTGGCCGGCCCGGCCTCAGCCCCCCGCTCCGTCGGCCGCGGTTGAAACACCTGCGGATCGTCGGCCGTCAGCCGGCCGAATCCAGCAGAGTGATCGCGCGGGCCACCCGGTCGGCGTGCGCGGACTCCTCGGTGCCGCTGATCCGGAGCAGGCGGGCGACCTTCTCGTCCGCCTCGGACGCCGCCCACCGCTGGTAGTCGGCGTCGCCGGCACGTTCGCCGCGCACGATGGCGTTCAGCAGGGCCGCGTCGACGGCGGTGGGCGCGGCGACGGGATATCCCGCCTTCAGGTCCGCCGAGGCCTCGTAGGCGCGTCCGAGTTTGATGCCGATGGCCTGTCCCATTCGGTTGGCGTGGCCCAGTTCCTCGCGGCCGTTGCGGCGAAGCAGCTCGGCGGCCTCCTCGTTGCCGATGTTGTCCGCCAGATGGAAATAGAGCTGCCCCGACGTCCTTTCCAGCTTGTAGAGGATCTCGAGTTCGGGCACACCCAGGTGGTCCAGTTTCGCGAGCGCCTGCGCGGCCGCACCGAAGTCCCGCTCGTCCATTCTTCGTCGCCTCCTCGGCAACAGTGGCCATCGGACCGGCCTGACTGTAGGGACGCCGCGGGCATCGGCGCGCGACCGCAGCGGCCTTCCCACGTACCGCGGCGGCCCAGTTCGGACCGGCCTGCCCGCGTACGCGGCGGCCCCGCCCGGACCGGCTGGTCGCCTACGATTCCAGCGTGACGGCAGTGCCATTTCTCCCCATGCGCCGGTGCGTGACGGTCGGCGCGGGCACGGTGGAGCACCGGGCGGACGAGTTGATCTCCTACTGGCACCGGCACGACCTGCACGAGGTCGAGTACGCCGTCTCCGGTCTCGCGGAGATCCGCACACCGACGACCCACTATCTGATGCCGCCGTCCTACGCCGCGTGGGTGCCGGCCGGGGTGGAGCACTCGCCCCTGCTCAGGAACGTGACCACGATCGCGGTGTTCTTCGACCCCGCGGTCTTCGACTTCCCGTATTCGCGGGCCGCCGTCATTCCCGTGCCGCCGGTGCTGCGGGAGATGATGCGGTACGCGACCCGATGGCCGATCGGCCGGGGCGAGGACGACGCCGAGGCCGACACCTTCTTCAGGGCGCTGGCCGCGGTGGTCCGCGGCCAGCTCGCGCACGAGGCACCCCTGTCGCTGCCCACCGCGGACGATCCCGTCGTCCGGGACGTGATGGCCTACACCACGGACCACCTGGCCGATGCCACAGCAGCCCGGGTGTGCCGGGCCGTCGGCATCTCGGAGCGGGTGCTGCGCCGGCGGTTCGCGGCCGTCCTCGGGCAGTCGTGGCGGGAGTACCTGCGGCAGGTCCGGCTGATCCGGGCCATGGCACTGCTGAGCACGCCGACGACCTCGGTCGGCGAGATCGCCACCGAGGTGGGCTTCGGTAGCGCGAGCGCGCTCGCACGTGCCTTCCGGGCGTGGACGGGAGAGAGTCCGTCCGCCTACCGCGACCGATGGCTCACGACCGCCGCCCTGGACGACCCCAGCCATCTGACGAGTACGTAAGCGTCGCTGTTTCCGGCCAACGGGTGCGTGGGCGGTGTGTTCTGGGAGAAGCTGGGATGAACGCGTCTCATCCGGCAGGCGCGGCGAACGAGGAGGTCGAGGCCGTGATCCGGCTGAGCGTGTTCTACCCGAGGACCGAAGGCGCGACGTTCGACCTCGACTACTACGTGAACAAGCACATCCCGATGGCCTGCCGGATGTGGGGGCTCACCGAGGTCGAGGTCGACCAGGGCATCCGCGGGCCGTACGTGGCGGCGTCGCACTTCCTCTTCGAGTCGGCGGAGGTGCTCCAGGCGGCGATGAGCGCCGACAGCACAGCCATCAGCGCCGACCTGTCGAACTACACGACGATCACCCCCGTCATGCAGATCAGCGAAATTGTGAGTAGCTGACCCCGTCAGCCCTGCCTCTGTCGGCCCTGCGTCTGCCAGCCGGGCCAGCACCGAGCGGATGGTGACCTTGGACTGGCCCGCACCCCGAGGTGCTCGCCAGGACGTCCGCCCAGCTTGTCTCCGTCCCTGGGTCCAGGTCGATGAGCGCGTAGGAAGGCTGGCGCGGCTCGGTGACCGTGGACGTCCACGCGTGCCATTCGAGGGCGCCGAAGTTCGCCGCCCACACCAGCGTGGCCGGGGTGTCGACCACCAGGTGGGTGCTGGTCCGGCCGGGGATGGCATCCGGTTTCTCCCAGCGCGGCGTAGCGCGCCAGATCCCGCTTGGTCACCGCCGGTTCGCCGTGCTCGCCCGGCCGGCCCGGAAACAGCGTCTTGTCGAGGTTGGTGAGCCGGACCCGCTGGCCAACACCTCCCACACCCCGCCCGCGCCCAGCGCGTCGAGCGCCTCGAGAGTGCCGGGCGGCCCGATCGCGCCGCGCGCGGTGTCGCCGGGTGACGGCGCGCGAGCCGGCACGGACGCGAGCGCCGGTGGCAGGTCCGAGCGCCACATCCGGTCGGGATCGGCTCGGACCTCCTCGTTGGTCCGGCCGCTGAGCGCCGGGCGTGGATGCTCCTCCGGGTCCCAGCCGGCCACCGCGTGGGCGTCCCGTGTGTGCAGCAGGAGCCACTGCTCACCGTCGCCGCGGACCAGCACCAGGCGGCCGCGCAGCTTGTGCCCGAAGACGTCGGCATGCAGCTCGCCGGCGGCGACCGCCGCGACCGGGTCGGTGGTGCCGTGCGGCGCCCAGGTGCCGAGATCCCAGACGATCACGTCCCCCCGCCGTACCGCCCCTTCGGGATGACACCTCGAAGTCGAGGTACTCGATCGGATGGTCCTCGACGTGGACGGCCATCCGGCGCACGGCGGGGTCGAGGGTCGGGCCGCGGGGGACCGCTCAGCTCGCCAGGACCCCGGCCATCTCGAACCGCAGGTCGTAGCGCAGCCGTCGGGCCCGGTGGTGCTCCATGATTACCTGGCAGTACTATGCATCGAGCTTCTAGGTTACCGAGGGGGGAAGCAGCGTGAAGGTCGCCAAGGATCTGGTGGCCGCCTCGGCGACCCCGATCGTGCTCGGCATCCTGGCGGAGGAGGAGAGCTACGGCTACGCGATCCTCAAGCGGATCAACGAGCTGTCCGGTGGCGAGCTGGACTGGACCGAGGGCCTGCTCTACCCGTTGCTGCACCGGCTCGAGCGCCTCGGGCACGTGGAGTCCAGCTGGCGGTCGGCCACCGGCGAACGTCGGCGCAAGTACTACCGCATCACCGACCGGGGCCTGGCTGAACTGGCCGAGCAGCGCCGCCAGTGGGACACCGTCGTCGACGCGCTCAAGGAGATCTGGACCGGCCTCGGTGACCGCGCCGCGCTGCCGGTGATCCCAGTGGAGGGCCACGCATGACAGCACAGGAAGGCCAGGAGGCAGTGGAGACGCAGGCGCTGGAGGCGCAGTTCGCGCAGTGGCGGCACTACGCGCAGCGCCGCCGGGAGCTACAGTCCTCCGACGCGGACGAGCTCGAGGACCATCTCCGCGGTTCCGTCGACGAGCTCGTCATGGCCGGCCTGAGCGCCGACGAGGCGTTCCTGGTCGCGGTCAAGCGGATGGGCAGCCTCGACGAGCTGTCCCGCGAGTTCGCCCGGGAGCATTCGGAACGGCTGTGGAAGCAGCTGGTCCTGACCGGCGGCCCGGACGCGGACACGCGGTCGCGGCGGGACCTGCGGGTGATGGTGCTCTGTGCCGCGGGTGCGGCGGCGTCCGTCAAGGCGCCGGAGCTGTTCGGTATACGGATGACCGATGACGGCTCGGCCTCGTTCTACGGGCCGAACCTCGGCCTGTTCGTGCTGCCCTGGCTGGCCGGCTTCCTCGCCTGGCGCCGCCAGGCCCGACGCCCGCTGATCGGGATCATGGGGGCGCTGTTCGCGCTCGGCGCGGTGGCGGCCAACGTCTATCCCGTCGCCGACAACTCGCAGTCACTGGCCCTCACCAGCATCCACCTCCCGATCGCACTGTGGCTCGTGGTGGGCCTGGCCTACGCCGCGGACGACTGGCGCTCGTCCCGTAGACGTATGGACTTCATCCGCTTCACCGGCGAATGGTTCGTCTACTTCGTCCTCATCGCCCTCGGCGGCGGTGTGCTCACCGTGTTCACGGCCGGCACCTTCGAAGCCATCGGAATCGTCTCGGACGACTTCATCTCGCAGTGGCTCCTTCCCTGTGGAGCGGCAGCCGGGGTCATCGTGGCCGGGTGGCTCGTCGAGGCGAAGCAGAGCGTGGTCGAGAACATCGCCCCGGTGCTCACCAGGCTGTTCACACCGCTGTTCACGGTAGTCCTGCTGGCCTTCCTCGTCGCCGTCTGCTGGACCAGCACCGGCATTGACGTCGAGCGTGACGCGCTGATCCTGTTCGACCTGCTGCTGGTCGTCGTCCTGGGGCTGCTGCTCTACTCGATGTCAGCCCGCGATCCGCTGGCCCCGCCCGACCTGTTCGACAAAATGCAGCTCGCCCTGGTGGTAAGCGCGCTGGCCATCGACGTGCTGGTCCTACTGGCAATCACCGGGCGCATCACCGAGTACGGCACCACGCCCAACAAGGCCGCGGCACTCGGGGAGAACGTCATCCTGCTGGCGAACCTCGCCTGGTCGGCGTGGCTCCTGCTGAGGCTGGTCCGCCGGCACACGCCATTCGCGGCGCTCGAACGCTGGCAGACCTCCTACCTGCCGGTGTACGCCGTCTGGGCCTGGATCGTGGTCCTCGCCTTTCCTCCGTTGTTCGGCTATGCCTGACCGAGGCATCGCCGGGCCCGCCGTCGAAGGCGGAACAAGGGAAGGCAGGACGAGGTAAGGCGGGGAGAGAGACGGGGTGCGCCCCGCGCGGCCGGGTTCTGGCCGGCCGCGCGGGACGAGATCCCTACTCGGGGTCGTAGGCGAGGTTCGGGCGCAGCCAGCGCTCGACGTCGCCGACCGTCAGGCCGCGTCGCGTGGCGTAGTCCTCAACCTGGTCGCGGCCGATGCGCCCGACGGTGAAGTACCGCGACGCCGGGCTGGCGAAGATCAGCCCGCTGACGGCCGCGGCCGGGGTCATCGCGAAGGACTCGGTCAGGCCCAGGCCGACCTGGCCGGCGTCCAGCAGGTCGAACAGGGCCTGCTTCTCGCTGTGGTCGGGGCTCGCCGGGTAGCCGAAGGCGGGGCGGATGCCGCGGAACCGCTCGGCGTGCAGGTCCGCCAGCGCCGGTTCGGACCCCGGCTCGAACCAGGCGCGGCGCGCCTCGAGGTGGACGTACTCGGCGAACGCCTCGGCCAGCCGGTCGGCGAGGGCCTTGACCATGATCGACCGGTAGTCGTCCTGGCGGGCCTCGAAACCGGCCGCCAGCGTGTCCGCGCCGTGGATGGCCACCGCGAACCCGCCGAGGTGGTCGCCGGCCGGGGCCACGTAGTCGGCGAGGCTGCGGTTCGGGCGTCCCGCGGGCTTGGCGGTCTGTTGGCGCAGCATCGGCACCCGCAGCCGGCCCGCCGCGTCGGCACCGGGGCCAGCGTCAGCGCCACCACCGAGATCGATCAGGATGTCGTCGCCGTCCGAGTTGGCCGGCCAGAAGCCGTAGACGCCCTCGGCCCGCAGGGAGCCGTCCGCGATGATCTGGTCGAGCAGCGTGTTGCCCTCGTCGAACAGCTCGCGGGCGACCGGCTGGTCGAGGATCGCCGGGTACTTGCCCTTCAGCTCCCAGGCGAGGAAGAAGAACTGCCAGTCGATCATCTCGCGCAGCGCGGTGAGCTCCGGCGTGACGACGCGGACGCCGGTGAACGCCGGCACGGGCAGCTCGTCGAAGGCGACCTGCTCGCGGTTCGCCCGCGCCTGGGCGAGGGTGAGCAGCGGCTGCTGCTGGCGCTTCTCGTGCTGCTCGCGCAGGTGCTGCTGCTCGTCCCGGTTGCGGACGGCGAGGTCGGCGGCCCGGTCGGTGTCCAGCAGGTCGGAGACCACACCGACGACACGGGAGGCATCCAGCACGTGGACGGTGGTGGCGTCGTAGGCGGGGGCGATGCGCACGGCGGTGTGCTGGCGTGAGGTGGTCGCGCCGCCGATCAGCAGCGGCAGCTTCAGCCCGCGGCGCTGCATCTCGGTGGCCACCGAGACCATTTCGTCCAGTGACGGGGTGATCAGGCCGGACAGGCCGATCGCGTCGGCGCTCTCGGCCACCGCCGTGTCGAGGATGACCTTCGCGGGGACCATCACCCCCAGGTCGATCACCTCGTAGTTGTTGCAGCCCAGGACCACGCCGACGATGTTCTTGCCGATGTCGTGGACGTCGCCCTTGACCGTCGCCATCACCACCTTGCCGTTACCGCTGCGGTCGGTGTTGGCGGTGCCGTCCAGCAGCGCCTGCTGCTTCTCGGCCTCCATGAACGGCTCCAGGTAGGCGACGGAGCGCTTCATCACCCGGGCGCTCTTCACGACCTGCGGCAGGAACATCTTCCCGGAGCCGAACAGGTCCCCGACGATCTTCATGCCGTCCATCAGCGGGCCCTCGATCACGTCGAGGGCGCGGGCCGCGCCGGCGCGGGCCTCCTCCGTGTCGGCCTCGATGAAGTCGACGATGCCGTGCACGAGCGCGTGGGAGAGCCGCTGCTCCACCGGCCCCTCGCGCCAGGACAGGTCCACGACGCGCTTCGTGCCGCTGCCGGTCACCGTCTCGGCGAACGAGACGAGCCGGTCGGTGGCGTCGTCGCGCCGGTCGAAGAGCACGTCCTCGACGAGCTCGAGCAGGTCCGCGGGGATGTCCTGGTAGACCGCGAGCTGGCCGGCGTTCACGATGCCCATGTCGAGCCCGGCCTGCACGGCGTAGAAGAGGAACGCCGAGTGCATCGCCTCGCGGACGACGTCGTTGCCGCGGAAGGAGAACGACAGGTTCGAGATGCCGCCGCTGATGTGCACCCCGGGACAGCGCTGCTTGATCAGCGGCAGCGCGTCGAGGAATGCCTTCGCGTAGCCGTTGTGCTCGGCGATGCCGGTGGCGACGGCGAGCACGTTCGGGTCGAAGACGATGTCCTCGGCCGGGAACCCGACCCGCTGGGTGAGCAGGTCGTAGGCGCGGCCGCAGATGGCCACCTTGCGCTCGGCGGTCTCGGCCTGGCCCTGCTCGTCGAAGGCCATCACGACGACGCCGGCACCGAAGTCGCGGATGCGCCGGGCCTGCTCGAGGAAGGGCTCCTCACCCTCCTTGAGGCTGATCGAGTTGACCACGCCCTTGCCCTGCACGCAGCGCAGCCCCGCCTCCAGCACACTCCAGCGCGAGCTGTCGATCATGATGGGCAGTCGGGCCGCCTCCGGCTCGGTGGCCAGCAGGTTCAGGAAGGTCGTCATCGCCCGCTCGCTGTCGAGCAGGTCGGCGTCCATGTTGACGTCGAGCAGGTTCGCGCCGCCGCGCACCTGCTCCAGGGCGACGTCGATGGCGCCCTGGAAGTCGTTGCCCTCGATCAGCCGGCGGAACCGCGCCGACCCGGTGACGTTGGTGCGCTCGCCGATCATGACGAACCCGGTGTCCGGGCCGATCTCGAACGGCTCCAGCCCGCTGAACCGGGTGCGCGGCGGCAGCGCCGGAACCGGGCGCGGTGCCGCGCCGGCGACCGCGGCGGCGATCCGCGCGATGTGCGCCGGGGTCGTCCCGCAGCAGCCGCCGACGATGTTGACCATGCCCGCCTCGGCGAACTCGCCGATCAGCCGGCCGGCCTCCTCCGGGGACTGGTCGTAGCCGCCGAACGCGTTCGGCAGGCCGGCGTTGGGATGGCAGGCCGTGTACGTCCCGGCGAGGCGGGCGAGGTCGGCGACGTGCGGGCGCATCTCGTCGGCGCCCAGCGAGCAGTTCACCCCGACGACCAGCGGGTTCGCGTGCGCGATGGAGCTCCAGAACGCCTCGACGGTCTGCCCCGACAGCGTCCGCCCGCTCAGGTCGACGATCGTCACCGAGATCCACAGCGGCAGCTGGGGCGCGACATCGCGGGCGGCGGCGATCGCGGCCTTCGCGTTGAGCGTGTCGAAGATCGTCTCGATGAGGAGCAGGTCGACCCCGCCCTCGGCGAGAGCCTCGATCTGCTCGGCGTAGGAGTCCCGGACCTCGTCGAAGGTTGCCGCCCGGTAGGCCGGGTCCTCGACCCGCGGCGACAGCGAGAGCGCGACGTTCAGCGGCCCGATCGACCCGGCGACGAACCGCCGCCCGCCCGCCTCGTCGGCGGCCTGGCGGGCCAGCTGCGCGCCCCGCACGTTCATCTCCCGCACGAGCGACTGCAGGCCATAGTCGGCCTGGGCGATGCTCGTCGCGGTGAACGTGTTCGTGGTCGTGATGTCCGCGCCGGCCGCCAGGTACTGCCGGTGCACGTCGAGAATGACATCCGGCCGGGTCAGGTTCAGCAGGTCCGGGTCGCCGCTGACGTCCTTCGGGTGGTCGGCGAACCGCTCCGTGCGGTAGTCGGCGGGGGTGAGGCCGGCGTTCTGCAGCATCGTGCCCCAGGCCCCGTCGAGGACGACGACCCGCTGCTCCAGCAGCTCCCGCAGCGCCTGTTCGCTGCCGGTGGCCGCCGGCCGGACGGCACCGCCGCCTTCGGGCCGTGCGCCGGCGCCGGCCTCGGCTTGCTCGCCTCCGACAGCGCCGGCGGGGACCGACACCTCGTCGAGCGATCCGGATCCTGCCATCGCGCACACCTCCCGGTTGTGGGAGGCGCCCTTGCGGATGAGGTTCCGATCGAGCGTGGCGGACCTCGGTCCGTTGCAGCGCCCCTCGACCGGCATCGACGATACCGTGCCGTCCGCGCGCCGCGGGGCGGGGCTCGACCGGCCGGGTGAACGGTCAGCTCAGCGGATCGGCCGTACCCGGCGGGTCGGTCACCGCCCGATGACCCGCCAGCGCCGGGGTGTCAGCCGGGGCCAGGTGGTCGGTCAGCAGCGTGCGCAGCGCGAGCCGTTCGCTCCACATCGGTGCTGTCGCCGGGAACACATGTGACCGGGCGGCGGGAAGAGCCGCGGCGAGGGCCAGCGCCGTCTCCGTGCGGTGGATGAGGTCGCCCTCCTGGCCGACGACCAGCGTCCGCGCGCGCACCCGCGCCAGCCGGGCGCGGTCCGGGACGGGCGCGTTCCCCGGCCGCTCGGTGGGCGCCGAGCAGGCCATCAGCATGAGCGCGTACGCGCGCAGGTAGACGGCGCCGCCGCGGGCGTCCCGAAGCTCCGGGGACATGCACCGCGCGATCTCGGCCCGCAGCTCCGCCGGGTCACCGGCCAGCCTGGCGACGTGGACGCGCCGGAACATCTCGTGGATCTCGGCCGGGATCGGCTCGTCGACGGCCGGGGGCAGCAGCAGCGCCATCGCCGTGAACAGGTCCGGTTCGCCGTCGGCCAGGGCGAGCAGCGCGCCCGCGCCCATGCTCTGCCCGACCGCCGCGCTGGCCCCCACCGCGCGGGCGACGCCGGCCAGCTCCTCGGCGAGGTCGGCGTACGTCCAGCCGTTCGGCCGGGGCGACGAGCCCCCGTAGCCGCGGAAGTTCACCGCGACCAGCGTCCCGGGGACACCGGCCACCGTCGGCAGCATGACCCGCGCCGACGCCCCCCACGCGTGCGCGACCAGCACCACCGGCTCCCCGTCGCCTACGACGAGCACCTCGTTCACGGCACCTCGGGCGCCCACCGCCCGCACCTCCGGCGCCCGCCCGTTCGTCCGTGCCCTCACCGACACCCGCTTTCCCGACCCGTTCCGACACCCACGTTCCGACATCCACCATCGTGGACGTCCCCGGCCCACGCCCCGCGCACGGCCGCCTCGACGAGCGGGCCCGCCGCGGCCGCCATCCCGGCGATGCTCATTCCACGGTGCTCATCCCGGTGGCGCCGCGCCGCACACGCGCCCTACGGCGCCGCGGACGCCGGGTCACCCGTCCGAGTCGCCGTGGGCGTCGCGGGGCCGGACCCCACCGCGGCTGGCGCCGAGGTGGCCGGCTGCGTGGTGGCCGGCTGCGAGGTGGCCGGTGGAGACATGGCCGGCTTTGAGGTGGCCGGTGTCGACGTGGCTGGCGGCGAGGCGGCCGGTGGAGTGGCGGCCCGGACGGGAGTTCTCGGTGTGCCGGCGGGCGATCCGGTAGACGGCCCGGGTGCGGACGCCGGCGGCTTCGGGGACGGCGCGTGCCCGGTGGGCGGAGTGCCGGTGGCCGCCGGGCGGGCGACGAAGGCTTTCACGTTCACCTGGCTGACCAGCAGCCGCACCGTGTACACGCGCCCGGACTCGGCATGCGCCTCGAGGGTGAGGACGAACCTTCCCGCGGGCAGGCCCGCCGCGGCGAGGTCCCCGCCGGCGAGCCGCGCGAGCAGGGTCGGCTTCTCCTCCCCGGGCGTCGTTCCAGCGGCCCCGGACGCCGCTCCCGTGCCCCCGGGCGCTGCCTGCGCGGGCCGGTCCGGCTCGGCGGGAATCGTGATCTCGCTTCTCGCGATCGGGCGCCCGGCCTCCGTCGCGGCGGTGGCCACCACCCGCAGTGGTCCGGCCGGAGCCGGGCGGCGCGCCGAGGTCAGGTCCAGCGCCTCGAAGCCGGCGGCGGTGCCGTCGAGCTCGACCGGTGTGACGGCGAGATCGGTGACCGCGATACCAAGGTCGCGCAGTGCCGCGGACACCGGCTCCTCGCCGACCCCGCCCCCGTCACCCGGCCGGTGCTCCTCCGGGACGACCTCGACGCGGGGCCCTCCGTCCCCGCCGGCAGGCAGCGACGGCCCCGGCCCGGCCGGGGGCTCACTGGGGGCCGGCGTGCCCGGTTCGGCCGGCGCGGTGGGCTCAGCTGGCGCGGTGGGCTCAGCCGGCGCGGTGGGCTCAGCCGGCGTCGTGGGCCCGGCTGGGACCAGGGGGCCGCCAGCCGGCTCCGGGGCGGTCAGCTCCGGGACAGCCGGCTCCGGGTCACCGGCCTGCGCCGGCTCGCCGGGCAGCGCGGTCGCGCCCTTCTCCCGATAGGCGGTCATCCAGGTCAGCACGGCGTTCACATAGGACGTCGACGGGTTGTAGGAGAAGATCGCCGCGCGCAGCTGGTCCGGCCGGCTCACGTCCCGCCCGTGGGCGCAGAGGTAGCCGCCCGCGGCGAGCGTCGCGTCGTGGATGTTCTGCGGATCGCGGCGGCCGTCGCCCGACCCGTCCCGGCCCGACGTCCGCCAGGTGGTCGGGATGAACTGCATCGGGCCGACCGCGCGGTCCAGCGTGGTGTCGCCGTCGAACACGCCGTCGTCCGAGTCGCGGATCAGCGCGCGCCCATCCCGGCCGTCGAGGACGGGACCGAGGATCGGCCGGGTCACCGTGCCGTCGTCGGCCATCGGCCGGCCCGCCGCGTGGCCGGACTCGATCTTCCCGATGGCGGCGAGGAGTTCCCACGGGAGGTGGCAGCCGGGCAGCTCCCGTTCGACGCGCCCGGCGGCCTGGCGGTAGGCGTCGAGGACGCGGTCGGGGACGCCCCGCCCACCCGTGATGACAGTGCCCGCCGGCCCCGAGCCGTCGTCGCTCCCGCTCCCGCGGCCGGCGCTCCCGTCCCCGCCGGTCTCGTCCCCCGGGGCGGTCGTCGCGTCGGTACCGCCATCGCCGGCCGCACCAGAGTCCTCTCCGAGTGGGTCGAGGCCCGCGGGGATCTCGGTGAGGCTCGCCACGTCGGTCGGCGCCGTGCCCGGCGGCTTGGAATCCGCCAGGTTCCACCGGCCGGCCTGATCGGATGGCAACGGCTCCGACTCCGGCCGGGCCGCCGCGCCGGAGCAGAGCAGCAGCAGCCCCGCCGTGGCGACCACTGGCAACGCCGTCCGGACGCGGCCGTTACGGGGCTGCTGCCGGGGCCGCCGGTGGCGGCCGCCCGGCGTGTCGCCATCCGCCGGTGTCATCGGATCGGGCGAGGGTCAGGATCCGCCGGGAAGTACCACATCCGTACAATTGTGGCTGCCCAGCGCGACCATCGGGCGAAGAACAGGTGACATGAACGCGATCCGCCGCTCTGCGGACGCCGCGCTCAGCCCTCCTGCGCCGGCGGGCAGAGGCAGAACGGGTGGCCGGCCGGGTCGAGCAGCACCCGCCAGCGCTCGCCCCCCGGCTGGAATTCGGCCTGCGTCGCCCCAAGCTTCTCCGCGAGGCTGATCGAGGCCTCCAGATCCGCCACGCGGAAGTCGAGGTGGACCTGCTGGGGCGCGGACTGGTCGGGCCAGCTCGGCGGCTGGTAGCTCTCGACGCGCTGGAAGCCGATCATGATTTCGGTGCCCGGCGGGCTCAGGAACGCCCAGGCGCCCTCCTCGTCCGCGCCGCCGACGCCCCAGCCCGTCAGCTCGCCGTAGAAGGCCGCCAGATCCTTCGCGTTCGGGCAGTCGAGCATCAGCCCTGCCCAGGTCACGGGCGCGGCCTGGCTGGGCTGGGCGATCTCCGTGGTTGCCATGGTCGAACTCCTTCGCTCGTTGGTTCCACGCGTCGGTGCGCTGTCAACACCCATCCTGGCGTCGATAACTGACTTCTCCTGTCAGGTATCGCCGGGAGATGACAGAGGGAGACGGGGGAGAATTCGGTCGTGCGTGCCAGCCGGCTCCTCTCCGTCCTCCTGCTGCTGCAGACCCGCGGCCGGCTGACGGCCCGTGAGATGGCCGCCGAGCTGGAGGTGTCGGTCCGCACGGTCTACCGGGACCTGGACGCGCTCGCCGAGGCCGGCGTCCCGGTGCTGGCGGAGCGTGGGGCCACCGGCGGTTACGAGCTGCTCGCCGGCTACCGCACCCGGCTGACCGGGCTGACCTCGGACGAGGCCGACTCCCTGCTGTTCGCCGGGCTCCCGGACGCCGCCGCCGAGCTCGGTTTCGGCGCGGTCGCCGCCGCCGCCGAGCTCAAGCTGCTCGCCGCGCTCCCGGCCGAGGCCCGTGAGCGGGCACTTCGGGTGCGGGAGCTGTTCCACCTCGACGCGCCCGGCTGGTTCCGCGCCGCCGAGCCGGTGCCGCTGCTCGCAGAGGTCGCCGGTGCGGTGTGGGGGCGGCGGCGCATCCGGATCACCTACCTGCGTTGGCGCGCACCGCGCCGGGTCGTCCGCGAGCTGGAGCCGCTCGGCGTGGTCCTCAAGAGCGGCACCTGGTATGTCGTAGCCGCCGCCTGCCCCGGCGACGGCCGGGCCGACATCGCGGACGCTCCACCCGCGGAGACACCGGAGACACCGGAGACACCGGAGACGGCGGAGGCGTTCGAGGCGTCCGTGCGGGTGTACCGGGTCGCGAGGATTCTCGGTCTCGAGGCGATGCCGGAGACGTTCGAACGGCCGGAGCGGTTCGACCTGGCGGCCTACTGGGAGCAGTGGACCGCCAGGTACGAGGCCGGCGTCTACCGGGGGACCGCCACGGTGCGCCTGTCGCCGGAGGGCCGGCGGATGGTTCCCTTCCGGCTCGCCCCGGCGGTGGCGCGGGCCGTCGAGCAGACCGCGGGCGACCCCGACGCCGACGGCTGGGTGCGCGCCGAGCTCCCGATCGAGTCGGTCCGGCACGCCCGAGGCGACCTGCTCGTCCTCGGCCCTGAGCTGGAGGTGCTCGATCCCCCGGAGCTGCGGGCGGCGATGGCGGACGCGGTCGCGGGCCTGACGGCGTTCTACGGCCCGCCCGCGAACCCGCCCGCGTGCTGAGATGACCGGCCCCCGGCCCGGCCCGGCCCCCGGCCGGGAAGCGCTGGCATGCTGAACGGATAACGCGCGGACCACAGTGGTAGTCGCGCGAGGAGGAGCGCAGCGCATGACGACGTCCGCCCCCGAATCCGAGCGCGCCCAGGTGATCGGGGACGTCTTCACGGCGGCGTTCGGCGAGCTGATGGCCGCCGAGCCGGGCGCGTTCCGGCGCAAGTTCCGGAAGATGGCGGCCTCGCCGTTCGCGTTCTACCGGGGTTCGGCCGCGCTTTTCTACGCCGACGTCCACGACATCGACGACCCGTTCCTCGACGAGCGGACGAGCCGGGTGTGGATCCACGGTGACCTGCACGCGGAGAACTTCGGCACCTACATGAGCAGCAACGGCGTGCTGGTCTTCAACGTCAACGACTTCGACGAGGCCTACGTCGGGCCGTTCCGCTGGGACCTGCGCCGGCTGGTGGCGAGCCTCGCGCTGCTGGGCCGCGCCAAGGCGCTCAGCGACGCCGTGATCACGGGCCTCGTCGAGGCCTGCGCGGACGCCTACCGGGAGAAGATCCGCGACCTCGCCGAGGGCGGGTCGTCGGCGGACCTGCTGACCCGGACGTCCACCTCGGGCGTGGTGCACGCGTTCCTGCAGCAGGCACGGCGCTCCACCCGGGTCGGCCTGCTCGACGACCTCACGGTGGTCGAGCACTACGACCGGCGCTTCGCGCGGGTCGACGGCGTCACCGCGGTTGACGAGGAGACCCGCGCGAAGGTCCTCGAGGCGTTCGACCGCTACCTGGCGACGGTGCCGCCGGGCCGGCGCACCCGCCCGGTGTCGCTGACCGTCAAGGACGTCGTCGCCCGGCGCGGGGTGGGCATCGGCAGCGCCGGCCTGCCGTCCTACAACCTGCTGGTCGAGGGCCAGACCGAGGCGCTCGACAACGACGTCGTCCTGTACATGAAGCAGGGGCAGGTCCCGGCGGTCAGCCGCTTCGTCTCCGACGAACGGATCCGGGAGTACTTCCACCACCAGGGCCATCGGACGGCCGTCTCGCAGCGGGCGCTGCAGGCCGACAGCGACACCTGGCTCGGCCACACCGAGGTCGACGGCGTCGGCCAGCTCGTCGCCGAGGTGTCGCCGTACGCCCAGGATCTGGACTGGTCCGAGGTGAACGAGCGGGAGCAGATGTTCGCCCTGGTCGCCGACCTCGGCCGGTCGACCGCGCGGATGCACGCCGTCGCCGACGACGAGAGCGAGCACGACCTGGTCAGCTTCTCCACCGAGGACGCGATCCACGAGGCGATCTCGGCGGACGAGAAGGCGTTCACGGCGTCCCTGGTCGAGTTCGCGCACGACTACGGCGCCCAGGTCCACCACGACCACGCGCTGTTCGTCGACATGTTCCGCAACGGGCAGATCATCGACGTCGACTGAGACCGCGGGCCGGCCAGGCGCCGACCCGTCGGCGCCTGGCCGCGCGCCTGCCCGCCGGGGCGGTCAGACGCCGAGGAAGTCCAGCACGGCGTTCATCGCCCGCGGGTTGGCCTGCACGGAATAGTGGTCCGCGCCCTCGATGGTCCGTCCGGTGGCCTTGGGGAACAGCGCGGCCAGCTCCTCGGGTGAGCCCGCCCCCTCGTCCCGCTCGCCGGTGACGATCAGGACCTCGCAGCCGACGGTGGCCAGCTCGGCCGTGGTGAGCGTCCGCCTCGGCCGGCGGGCGAACGCGTCCACCGCCGCCATGTCGTTGCCGGCGCGCCGGGCGAGCCCGCGGATCAGGCGGGCCAGGATGTCGGTGCCGTCGTCCTCGGACGGTGTGGCACCGAGAACCGGGCCCCGCTGCGGGCGGGGCTCCAGCAGCCGTGGGCCGACGCCCATCAGGGCGAGCCGGTTGAACGGCGCCAGCCCGCGCACCGCGCACTCGAGCAACAGGTGGGCGCCGGCGGAGAAGCCCACGGCGTCGACGGCGCCGCGCCCGGCGAACGCCTCGGCGATCTCGGCGGCGGCGTCGGGGTAGGCCGCCGGATCGGTGTCCCGGCGGGAGCGGCCGTGTCCGGGCAGGTCGACCGCGACGACCTCACGGCCCGTCTCCTGGAGCAGGTCGATCCAGCCGGCTGCACGCCAGCCGTGTTCGCTCGACGACGCGAGGCCGTGGACGAGAACCACCGGCGCGATGTCAGCCATGCCCGAACAGTAAGCCCAGATCACCGGCCGGCGCTTCCGATTCCGTGACGTCGGCCCACTGACCCGGACACATCTGGTCAGGCTGGACTTGTAAGTCTAGGCTGACGGAATGTTCGCTGACGCTGAGATCGTCGAGGCGGACGCCGCCGGGCCCGTCGAACTCGCCGACCTCCTCGAGATCGCGGCCGGGCTGCGGCTGAGCATGAGCCTGCTGGGGCGGCGGCTGCGTCTGGTGCAGCCCGACGGTGAGCTGACCGTCGGGGAGATCGCGGCCCTGGTGCGCCTTGAGCGCGGCGGCCCGACCACCGCCGCGGCCCTCGCGAAGCAGGAGACGATCAGCCCGCAGTCGATGGGGGCGACCCTGGGCGGCCTGGAGGAGCGTGGCCTCGTCGAACGCCGGCCCGATCCCGACGACGGCCGCCGGGTGATCCTCTCGCTCGCCGACGCCGGCCGCGAGGCGCTGCGGGACAGGCGAAACGCCCGCAGCGAGCAGCTCGCGCGGGCGCTGTCCAGCGGCTTCGACGACGACGAGCTGGCCTGCCTGAAGGCCGCCGCGCCGCTGCTCGAGCGCCTGGCGCAGCGCATCTGATGGCGGCCGTCACCAAGCACGGCGATCGCCGCTGGGCCGTCCTGGCGAACACGACCGCCGCGGTCTTCATGTCGGCGCTCGACGGCTCCATCGTCCTGATCGCCCTGCCGCCGATCTTCCTCGGCATCGACCTGGATCCGCTGGCGCCCGGTAACGTGAGCTATCTGCTCTGGATGATCATGGGATACCGCCTGGTGCAGGCGGTGCTCGTCGTGCCGCTGGGGCGGCTGGGCGACATGTTCGGCCGGGTGCGGATCTACAACGCCGGCTTTGTGGTCTTCACCGTCGCCTCCATCCTGCTGTCCTTCGATCCCTTCCACGGGCGCAGCGCCGCGATGTGGCTGATCGGCTGGCGCGTGCTGCAGGCAGTCGGCGGCTCCATGCTGGCCGCCAACTCGGCCGCGATCCTCACCGACGTGTTCCCGCCCGACCAGCGCGGTCTGGCGCTCGGCATCAACCAGGTCGCCGCGCTCGCCGGGCAGTTCATCGGCCTGGTCGCCGGCGGGGTGCTGGCGGTCCTGGACTGGCGGGCGGTGTTCTGGGTGAACGTGCCCGTCGGTGTCTTCGGCACCATCTGGGCCTACCGGACGCTGCGCGAGCCCGAGCGCCGGGACCGCCCGGAACGGGGCCGCTTCGACTGGTGGGGCAACATCACCTTCTCGGTGGGCCTGGGGGCGGTGCTGATCGCCGTCACCGAGGGCCTGCAGCCCTACAAGAACCACGCGATGGCCTGGAGCAGCCCCAAGGTCCTGGTGCTGCTCATCGGGGGAGTGGCGCTGCTGGCAGCCTTCGTCGTGATCGAGAAGCGGTTCGAGTCGCCGATGTTCGAGCTCTCGCTGTTCCGAATCCGGGCCTTCAGCGCCGGGAACGCGGCCGGCCTGGCGGTGTCGGTCGCGCGCGGCGGTCTGCAGTTCATGCTGATCATCTGGCTGCAGGGGATCTGGCTGCCCCTGCACGGCTACGACTTCGACGACACCCCGTTCTGGGCCGGAATCTACCTGTTGCCACTGACCGCCGGTGTCCTCGTGGCGGGCCCGCTGTCGGGGTTCCTGTCCGACCGCTCCGGCGCCCGCGGCCTGGCCACCACCGGGATGCTGGTGTTCGCGGGCAGCTTCGTCGGCCTCATGCTGCTGCCCGTCAACTTCTCCTACTGGGCGTTCGGCCTGCTGATCACCGTGAACGGCATCGGCGCCGGGATGTTCGCCGCGCCGAACTCGTCCTCGATCATGAGCAGCGTCCCGGCGCACCTGCGCGGGGTCGGATCCGGGATGCGCTCGACCTTCCAGAACGCCGGTGGCGCGCTGTCCATCGGGCTCTTCTTCTCACTCATGGTCGCCGGGCTGGCGGGCAGCCTGCCGGGAGCCTTCTCCGCCGGCCTGCGGGCGGAGGGCGTGTCCGCCGACGTCGCCCAGCAGGTCGGTTCCCTGCCCCCGGTCGCGTCGCTGTTCGCCGCGGTGCTCGGCCTGAACCCGGTCGAGCACCTGCTGAGCTCGACCGGCACGCTGGACGACCTGACGCCGGACCACCGGGCGACCGTCACCGGCCGCGAGTTCTTCCCCCACCTCATCTCGACGCCGTTCCACGACGGCCTCGTCGTCGTGTTCGTGGCCTCGGCCCTGCTCGGCCTCATCGCCGCGGCGGCGTCGGTGCTGCGCGGTGCCCACCATGTCGAGCGGGACCCGCTCGAGCCGGTCCCGCTCGCGGTGGGCCTCCTCGAGTCGGTGCCGGCGGAGCCCGTCCTCCTCGAGGCGTCGGGCCGTGATCGGGTCGGGACCGGTGCTGCCGGGGCCGACGTAGCTGGGGCCGACGTAGCTGGGGCCGAGGTGCCCGGGGCGGACTCGCCCGGGGCCGACGCGGCCGGTCCCGGGCCCGAAGCGTCGGGTCCGGCCGGGCCGGGTCCGGGCGCGACCGGACCGCTCAGGGGCGGCCCCCCGGGGTGACCAGTCCCGTCTCGTAGGCGACGACGACCGCCTGCACCCGGTCCCGCAGCCGCAGTTTGCCGAGGATCCGGGCCACATGAGTCTTCACCGTGGCCTCACTGAGCTGGAAACGTGCGGCCAGCTCGGCGTTGCTCAGACCACGCGCGAGGAACCGGAGGACCTCGAGCTCCCGCGGGGTGAGCGTCGCCAGGTCGCGGTGCGTCGCGGCGGCCACCCGCTCCGGTGATGCGAACCGTTCCACCAACCGGCGGGTGATCGTCGGCGCGAGCAGCGCGTCCCCCGCGCGGACCAGCCGGACGGCGGCCACCAGCTGTTCGGGACTGACGTCCTTGAGCAGGAAGCCGCTGGCCCCGGCGGTCAGCGCCGCGTAGACGTACTGGTCGACGTCGAACGTCGTCAGGATGATCACCCGGGGCGCCTCCGCCGTGCCGCTCAGGATCCGGCGGGTGGCCTCCAGCCCGTCCATCACCGGCATGCGGATGTCCATGAGCACGACGTCCGGGCGGGTCCGCCGGACAGCGTCGACGGCCTGGGCGCCGTCGGCGGCGTCGGCGGCCACCTCGATCCCGTCGGCGGTGAGGATCATCCGGAACCCGGCCCGGACCAGCGCCTGGTCGTCGGCGACGACCACCCGTGGCGGGGTCACGGACCGTCCAGCGGGATCTCGGCCAGCACCCGGTACCCGCCGGTCGGGCGCGGGCCCGCCGCCAGCGTGCCGCCGTAGACGGCGAGCCGTTCCCGCAGGCCGAGCAGCCCGGCGCCGCTGCCCGCCCCGGCGGCCGCCGCCCGGACGCCGCCGCTGTCGGTCACCTCGACCCGGACCAGACCCGGTGCGTAGACCACGGCGACCCGGACCCGCGCCCCGGCGGCGTGCCTGACGGCATTGGTCAGGGCCTCCTGCACCACGCGGAACGCGGCCAGGTCGACGCCGGCGGGCAACGGCACCGGCGTTCCCGTCGCACTCAGCTCGACGTCCACTCCGGTGTCGCGAACGCGCCGCACCAGCTCGTCGACCCGGCCGAGCCCCGGCTGTGGGCTGGGGCCCGGGCCGTCGTCCCCCCCATCCGGGGCACCGCCACTCATCGTCAGCAGGCCCATCACGTGACGCAGCTCGGTCATCGCGCTGCGGCCGCTGGTCTCGACCGCACGGATGGCCTCGCGCGCCAGATCGGGGTTGGCATCGAGCACCTTGCGGGCGGCGCCGGCCTGGATCACCATCACGCTCACATTGTGGGTGACGACGTCGTGCAGCTCGCGTGCGATGCGGGCCCGCTCCTGATCGGTGGCCTGCCGGCTCGCCGCGGCCCGTTCCGCCTCCTGCACCCGCGCGCGCTGAGTGCGGGTGTGGGCGGCGTTCGCCGCGAGGCCGAGCGGGATCAGGACCAGGAAGGGAAAGTAGTCAGAGCTGATCCTGGGGATCGTCGTGTGGTGGCCGAGCGTGAGCAGCACGGCACCACCGGCGATGCCCGCCGCCGCCCACGCTCGGTGCGGGCTGTACATCGCCGCGCTGTACCCGGCTATCAGGCAGGCCGTGAAGGTGAACGTCGTCAGGTCATCGATGTGCACGTCCAGCTGGAGTAACGACGCGGCGGCGATGACGCACCCGTAGGTCGCCAGCGGGAACCGCCGCCGCGCGGCCAGCGGTAGCGCGGCGAGGACGGCCAGCGCCAGCTGCCAGTCGGCGACCGGCGTCTGGACGGCGACGAACTGCGATGGGAACACCTGAGCCGGGCCCGCGCGTGACGGCACCTCCCGCGGTTCCGGGGCCACCGGCGGTACCGGTGCTGCCGGCGGTACCGGTTCCACTGGTGGTACCGGTTCCACCGGTGGTACGGGGGTCACCCGTGTGAGCGGGAGGACCGGTCGACTCTGCCGTTCGACGCGTGCCGACTGCGAGGTCCCCGGTGCGGGCACCGCGAGGAGGCGGTCACCGTTGATGGCGGTCACCACGCCCAGGGCCAGCACCAGGGCGAGGATCGCGTCGGCCACCCACGCCCAGACGGTGAGGCTGGCCGGGCCGGCCCGTTCCCGATGCCGCCGGATCGCCGCCCAGATCACCGGCCCAGTCTGGCAAGAGCGGCGTCCGTCCACATCCGCTGAGGTGCGCAGTGGCCGTACATCGCCGGCCTACCTCGCAGGGATGACGTCGCGCCCGGTGCGCCGGGCGGAGGAGCGGACATCGGCGCGACGGCCGACGCGCCCGCCCCGCGCCGGCCCCTAGCGTCCCGACCGACGCGGCCCGGATCACTCGCCGGCACAGCCCACCCCGGGGGCTGGCGCCGCCGGTCGGGACGTCGGGCGGTGACACCGCACGGGTGACCGGCCGCGGGCCGCGTCGTGGCCGACCGACTCAGACCTGTGGAGGACCCATGCCCGCGCCCCCAGCCATCGCCATCCACGACATCACCAAGAGATACGACGGTGCCGCGTCGGCGCTGGCCGGGCTCTCGCTCACCGTGGCACCCGGCGAATCGCTGGCAATCGTCGGGCCGTCCGGCAGTGGCAAGTCGACGCTGCTCAACATGGTGGCCGGGCTGGACCGGCCGAGTACCGGCAGTGTCACGGTCGACGGCGTGCGGGTCGACCGGCTGAACGAGACCGCCGCGGCGAAGTTCCGTCGCGCGCGGATCGGAATGATCTTCCAGTTTTTCAACCTGTTGGATGACCTGACGGTCCTCGACAACGTGCTGCTGCCCGCCCAGCTCGCCGGCACACCGTCGGCCCGGGCGCGCGCCCGGGCCGACGAGCTGCTCGGCTACCTCGGTGTGGCCAGGCACGGCGGCGCCTACCCGGGACGGCTGTCCGGCGGCGAGCGCCAGCGGGTCGCCGTCGCCCGCGCACTGATGAACCGG
Organism: Parafrankia sp. BMG5.11; assembly: GCF_004337455.1. Taxonomy (NCBI): domain Bacteria; kingdom Bacillati; phylum Actinomycetota; class Actinomycetes; order Frankiales; family Frankiaceae; genus Parafrankia; species Parafrankia sp. BMG5.11. The sequence continues at coordinate 71,528 of NZ_SJXI01000038.1, forward strand.
CCCGCGCTTCTCCTCGCGGACGAGCCGACCGGTGCGCTGGACAGCGTCGCCGCCGCCCAGGTCCGGGACCTGCTGGCCGCGGTCAATGCCGACGGGCAGACACTTCTCCTGGTCACCCACGATGCGGCGCTCGCCACCTCGTGCGCGAGCCGCACCGTCGAGCTGGCGGACGGGACCGTCGCCCGGGACACCCACGGGTCCGTCGCCCGGGACGCTGAGACGACAGCAGCCTGCGGCACCGACGGGTCCGCCGTCGGCGGGACCGGCGGGACCGGCGGGACCGTGACCGGTGGCCCGGCGCCGGTGTCCCGATGAACCCCGCCGGGCCGTTGGCACGGGTCGTGCTCGCCGGTGTCAGCCGGCGCCGGGCGCAGGCGTCGGTGGTGGCTCTGACCACGCTGCTCGCCGTGACGGCCTCGGTGCTCGCGCTCGGTCTGATCGCCGGGTCACGCGCACCGTTCGACCGCGCGTTCGCAGCCCAGCACGGCGCGCACCTCACGGTCCAGTTCGACGCGACGAAGGTGACGGCCGCGCGGCTCGCCGCCACCGGGTCGGCGGCGCCGGTGGCGCAGGCTGCCGGCCCGTTCCCCGTCGCCGAGCTGCGGCCCCGGATCGTCGGCGGCCCGCCGGGACTGCCCGTCGGGCTCGGACTGCCATCCCTGACCGTGGTCGGTCGGAACCAGCCGGACAGCGGCCCCGATTCGATCGACCAGGTCGCTGTCATCGAGGGCCGATGGGCCACCAACCGAGGAGAGATCGTTCTCGACCCGGACTCCCTGCCACCCTCGCTGCTCGGCGCCCGCCTCCAGCTGCCCGACCTGCCCGGAGCCCCCGTGCTGACCGTGGTGGGTCTCGCTCACTCGGCCGGTGGCAGCGCCCGGGCCTGGGTCGCGCCGGACGCCCTGGCGGCGTTCGTCTCGCGGGACGTTCCGGCGGGCCTCCAGATGCTCTACCGGCTCACCGCCGCCGGCACCGAGAACGCGATCGACTCCGGCCGGGCGGCGATCTCGGCGGGGATGCCCGCCGGCGCGGTGACCGGGACCAGGTCCTACCTGGACGTCCGGGCGGGCGCGCTCGTCCGGACCGCGGTGTTCACGCCGTTCGTGGCCGCGTTCGGCGTGCTCGGCCTGGCCATGTCCGTGCTGATCGTCGGCACCGTCGTCGCGGGTGGCGTCGGCGCGACGATCTGGCGCACCGGGGTGCTGAGATCGCTGGGGCTCACCCCGGCCCAGGCGGCCGGGGCACACGTCGCCCAGGTGCTCGTCCCGGCCACGGGCGGTGTCGGCCTCGGCATCCTGTGCGGCAACCTGCTCGCCATGGTGGTCTTCGACGGGTCGGCGGCCGCCTACGGCGCCGTCGCGCCGTCCGTGCCGCTCTGGGTCGACGCGGCCGTCGGCGCGGGCGCGCTCGCGCTCGTCGCCGTCGCCGCGCTGCTGCCCGCCCTGCACGCCGGGCGACGCAGCCCCGTCGACGCGATGCGGCTCGGGCGCGTGCCCCGACCGGGCCGCGGTCGGTGGGCGGGCCGGCTCGCCGCCCGGCTGCCGCTGCCACGGCCGTTGAGTCTGGGGCTCGCCCATCCGTTCGCCCGTCCCGCCCGCTCGGGCGTGCTCGCCGTCGCGGTGGGCTTCGGGGCGCTGGGGGTCTCGTTCGCGGTCGGCCTGGCCTCGACACTCGACTCCATCGCGGCGGACAACAGCCGGGACGAGGCCGGAGAGGTCGTCGTGAGCACCCACGTCCGGGTGGCGCATGGCCCGAAGTCGGGAGTCGCGGCACCGGGCCCGGCACAGGCACCGGTCGCGGCGGGTGAGGTGGCGGACGCGGGCGATGCCGCGGACGTGGCCAAGGTGATCGCGGCGCAGCCGGGTACCGCCCGCTTCTTCACCAGCGCGCACGCCGAGGTGTACGCGCTCGGGATCGTCGGGCCGGTGACGGTCACCGCCCACACCGGCGACTCATCCTGGGGCGCACGTCCGATGATCTCCGGTGACTGGTTCCGGGGGCCGGGCGAGGCGGTCGCCGACACGCGGTTCCTGGACGAGACCGGCGCGGGGATCGGCGACACCGTGACCGTCACCGACCACGGGGTGTCGGTGGCCCTGCGGATCGTCGGCGAGGTCTTCGATCTCGATGACGACACTGTCGACCTCGCCACCGACGAGACCTCGCTGCGCGGTCTCGATCTCGGCCTGGCCGTCGACAGTTTCAGCATCGATCTCCAGCCGGGGACCGACCTGGTGCGCTACGTCGACACCCTGCAGGACGCGCTCGCCTCCCACCCGGCGGTGGTGCGGGCGAACCTCGAGGAGGGCTCCGAGGTGATCGCGGTCATGGACGCGCTGATCGCCTCGCTCACGCTGCTCCTGGTGGTCGTCGCGGGCCTCGGCGTGCTCAACACCGTCGTCCTGGACACCCGGGAGCGTGTCCACGACCTCGGTGTCGTCAAGGCGGTGGGCATGACGCCGCGGCAGGTCCTCGCGATGGTGCTGACCTCGGCCGGGGGCATCGGCGTCTGCGCCGCGGCGATGGGGGTGCCGGCCGGCGTCGCGCTGCACCACCGCGTCGTCCCGCTGATGGGCACGGCCGCCAGGACCGGCATGCCACGGGCGTACATCGACGTGTACGGCCCGGTGGCCGCCGCCCTGCTGGTCCTCGGCGGCCTGCTGATCGCGGTGCTCGGCGCCCTGGTCCCGGCCGGCTGGGCGGCCGGGACCAGGGCCACGACCGCGCTGCGGGCCGAATGACGTGGATCCGCCCGGTCAGTGCTGGTTGATCAGGTACGCCACGTCGTTCTCGATGATCCGGTCCAGGTGCTCGGAGAGGACCGGATGCCCGGTGAACCGTTCGACGACGACGAGGCCCTTGGCGACCCGGTCCGTCGCACCGGCCAGGTCGACGTCCCGCAGGAGCGGCACGACCGCGTCGGGGACGGCGTCCGGCCCCGGTTCGAACGCGGCGAGCACCTCGCCGTCCCGGGCGAGCGAGAGCCGGGTGAGCGCGTTGATGTTCCAGAACATGCTCGCCGCCAGGCCGTGCCGGGAGACCGCGGACAGCACCGGGTGCCGGGAGCCCTGGAAGCCGTTGTCCTCGACGGCGAGCACCGCGCGGTCGTCGCCGTCGAGCGGCAGAACCAGCACGTACGGGTCGGTGCGCCGGTCGGCGCGCAGCCGGGACAGCGAGCACGGCGCGCCGGGATCGGCGTCGAAGCAGCGCACGACGTCCTCGGGCGAGGCGCCGACCACGATGGTGAACGTGGCGGCCTCGCGGAAGGCGCTGCGCCGGCGCACCCACCGGTAGCGGGTCTCCGGCACCGTCACGACCGGCGGAAGCTCCTCGCCGCGCAGCCGGTGCCCCAGCTGGTCGGTGCGCCGGTGGACGGTCTCGGGCGCGGCCGGGGCGCTCCACACCACCAGCTCGTAGGTCTCGTCCTCGCCGGCGCCGTCCCGGCCGTGGGCGTAAACCCGCAGCCGGTAGTCCCCGGGCCAGGGCGGTGTCGTCAGGTGGCCGAGGTCGGCGGCCGAGCCGGCCCCGGCGCCGACGCCCGTTGTCGTGGTGCCGCCGCCGCCGGCGGCGCTCGCTCCGGCGCCGGCCACCGCGGCGGCGCCGTTCGCGGCCGTCCAGCTCACGTCGACGATCTCGTCCCAGCGGACGGCGTCGGCGGGGACCGGCGGGGCCGGCGGTGTCGCCAGCACCCGCAGCGACACCCGTACCCGGCCCGTGCCCATGCCGGTCCGGACGAGGACACCGCCGGAGACGGCCTCCACCAGGCCGTTGCGGGCGAAGCTCGGCGGATTCGGCAGCTCGCCCTCCACCAGCCCGAAGCAGTGCCCGTCGACGGTGACGCAGCCGGCGGCCTGCCGCGGCAGCCGGTACTCCGCGCGGCGCCGGGCCAGCAGTGCGGCCGGGTAGGCGAGTGGCATCGGCCGGCCCGGCAGCACCAGCGCGACGGACCCCACGGCCGTGCCGACGATCCCCGGCGCGCCGGTGCCGATCATCGGCGGGTCCAGCTCCCGCAGGACGGCGGCGGCGACGGTGACCGCGAGTGCCAGGTGGGCGGCCCCGTGCCGGGCGGCCAGGGTGGGCTCGTCGGCCAGCTCGTCCGGCGGCCCGAACAGGCTCCCGCCGAACGCGGACCCGCCGTTCGCGGATTCGCCGTTCGCGGTGCTGCCGAGTGCGGTGCCGTCGAGCGGGCGGCCGTCCGAGCCGCGGCCGTCGAGCGGGCCGGCCGCGGCGGGGTCGTCCGCCGCCAGCAGCGGGGCCACGGCGGGATGCTCGACCAGCGTGCGCAGGTAGCTGTGGATCAGATCGGACACCCCGGGATGGACCTCATCCAGGATCGCGACCGCCTGGACCGCCTCGGACTCGCCTGCGGCGGCCGCGGACGCGCGCGATCCGTTCCCGCCGCGCGGCCCGTTCGGCGGGGCGTCGACCAGGCCCCTGGCCAGGCCGCGGGGGGCGCGCAGCGGAAGCTCGTCGATGGCGAGCTCGAGCGCGCCGAGCAGTCGTTCCGGTAGGCGCGGCCCGGCCGAACGCAACGCGGTCAACACCGGTCCGGCGGGTGCGGGTGGGAGCGGGACCGGAGCGGGCGCCGTCGCGCCGAGCCGGCCGAGCTCAGCCGCGGGGGTGGGCGGAATATGGGCCACCAGCTGCGGAAATACCTCCGCGACGACGTGCGCGAGCGGATCCAGGAGGTCCGCCGGAAGCTCGACGGTCTGCTCGGGGAGGGAAATCTGACGGCTTTCCAGGTCCGGTCGAAACACCCACGAAACTTTACTGACCGGCTGCTCTTTTCGGCTTGATCGGCGCTCTGACAGCGTGACGATCAGGCAACACACATTCGTGGGGATCGGCCGCAGGTACCGGGGCCTCGCGTATTTCTGACACCGGTGGCCGCGGTCAGATGTTTGTGTCGAAGCAGGTGGCACCCTGCTTGAACTGGTACGGCGCGGAAATGATCCGGACTGTGGCGGCGCGGAAACCGACAACGCCGCCGCCGCCCGCCGCCGGCGCCGTGCCCAACCGGGCATGGCGCCGGCCGTTCCACCATCGGGCCAGGCAGCGGCCCTGATCAGCGTTCCTCAGCCGGCCCGGCTGCCCAGGCCGACGGCGTAGTCCGGCCAGAACTGGCCGGCGGCGGGGCCGCCGTTGCAGGTGCCGTCCGACTCCCCGGGGATCTTCACCCAGAAGAATGCGTCGACGTCGCTGTCGCCCGTCGCGGCGGTGGGCGGCGTTCCGAGCGCGCGGCCGGGCGGGTTGCACCAGGCGTTGTCCGGCGCCGGGCCCAGGCCGTTGCGACTGGTGTCCACGACGAAGTGGGCTCCGCCGCCCAGCGCGGCGTTGACCGCGTCACCGAAGGCGACTTCGCTGGCGGTGGTACCGAAGTTCGACACGTTCAGTGCGAATCCGCGCGCCCGGTCGACGCCCGCCGACTTCAGCCGGGCGGCGATGGTGACGGCGCTGTGCCAGCCGGCGTTGCCGGCGTCGAGGTAGACGGTCGCCCCGGCGGCGTTCAGGACGTCGACCGCGTTCGACAGCATCCCGTAGCGCGTCTGCTGGTCGGCGGGGGAGAGGCAGTCGATCTGGGCGATGGCGTCGGGCTCGAGCACGACCGCGGCCGGCCCGCCGGCGATCCCGGCGGCAAAGGCGGCGATCCAGTCGCGATAACCCTGCGCGCCACCGGCGCCGCCGGCGGAATAGCTTCCGCAGTCGCGGTTCGGAATCGCGTAGGCCACGAAGACGGGCAACGCGCCGTTACCCCTGATGGTGCCGGCCCGGCCGGCCACCTTGCGCTGGGTCGTGGCCGGATCGGCATATCCGAACCAGTCCGCGTGCGCGCCACGCAGAATCTTCTCCAGCGCCGCGATGGCGGAGGGATTCCCGCCGCGCAGCGCGTTGATCGCGGCGGCGACCTGGTCCGCGGGATCGATGTAGAACCGGGCGCCGGCGAACGGGTTCCCCGCGGCCGCGGCGGCGGGCGCCGGCGGCGCCGCCACCGGCAGGGCCTGCGCGGCGGCGGGCGGCGGAGCGCTCGTGAGCGCGGCCGTGGGCACCTGTACCGCGGTGAGCCCGGAGGCAGCCGGCCGCGCGGGTGCGGTGACGGTGGGCCCGGTCGTGTGGACGGCGGCGGGCGGGGGCACGCGGCCGGCCCCGGTCGCCGCGAGCGCGTCCACCGCGGAGTCGGAGCCGTCGGGGCCTGCGAGGCCCCGGCCGAGACCGACCCCACCGAGTAGCGTCAGCGCCGCGGTGACCGCGAACGCCGTGCGGGCGAGCCGGCCATCGAGCGGCGGCCGCCGCGATCCGTGCGCGCCGCTCGAGCGCGCGCCGGTCGCGCGTGCCGCGGCCGGGCGCCTCGCGGTTGAGTGACTCGTGGCCGGGCGAGTCGTGGTCCGGTGAGCGCTCGCCGGGTGATTGGTCTCCGGGTGAGTGGTCACCGGGTGAATCGACGTCTGGTGATCGGTGTCCGCGCCAGCGGCGGCGTCGTCGCCGAAGCCGTATTCGACGGTGCGCGGCCGGGCGGCGGGATTCCTCATGGGGCGAGCCGCGGGCACGTGCCCTCCCGTCTTCACAATGCGTTGCCTCGGTGGGTCCCCTCCCACCCAGAACTGTAGCAGTGCCGGGCGCGGGAACATGACCGTGCTCATCGAGAATTAGGCAACAGCCTGTGTCGGGAAATCCAATTCCGCCCCAACGTGCCCGACCGGTGGGTGCCCGGTGGGTTCGTACCCGTGCACGGATCCACTCTTACGTGACTGCTGGTCTGGCTCATACCCGGCGGCCGGTCCAGGTCTGGTCCGACCGGGGTGGGCCGCCGGCCCACAGCGAATTCCGTTGCGCCGGTAATCGTCGTCCGGGGGTAGCCCGTAGGTGCCGGGCGGGGCGGTTCGCGGCGGCACCGGTCCGCCCACCGCCGATGCCGGGCGTGAGCTTCAACGTGAGGTAGCCGTCACAGTGACGCCTGTTGCGCGAGTAGGCATCGGCGCATTGCGCCGCATCCCGGCGGTGCCGCAGATTCAGGGTGCTGTGACGGTCTTCATGAGCGCGTCGGCGGCCAGTTCGTAGCCGAGCGGGCCGAGCCCGGCGATGATTCCGGCGGCCAGCGGCGAGATGACCGATTCGTGCCGGAACGATTCACGAGCCCACACGTTCGACAGGTGCACCTCGATCCACGGCCGCGGGTAGTTGGCCAACGCGTCGCGCAGGCTCCAGCCGGCGACCATGAGCGCACCCGGGTTGACGACCGCACCCACGGAGTCGTAGTTGTCCTGGATGGCGTGGATCAGCTCGCCCTCGGACTCGCGCTGGACCGACACGATCTTCCAGCCCCGGGCGGCGACCCGCGCGGCCATGGCCTCCTCAATGTCGCGGAGTGTGGCCGTTCCGTAGATCTCGGGCTGGCGCCTGCCGAGAATCCCGAGGTTCGGGCCGTTCAGCAGGAGAAGATTGCTCACAGCGTACCTCTGCAAGGGTGTAGCGGATGTCCGGGCACGGTGTTTATAACAGGGCCCGCGCTTCTCTCCCGGTCGGGGTCCGGCTCTGTGGCGCTGCTCCTACCCGCTCTCGGCCGGATTCGCAAGCTCGATGGTGGTGGGGACCCGTGGTGTCGGGGTGGTGACAGCGTCGTCCGCGGACATCCGGGAGAGCGCTGCCGGTTGCCTGGTGTTCCCGTAGTACCGTCCTTTGCGCACCGGGTTCGATGGATTTCGTCCGCCGAAGGCCGGCATGGGGGGGCTGTCGACATCGCCGCAGCCTCGCAGGCATCTGTATCCGTCATGAAGGGTTAGGTATATGAGCGACAGTCGACGCCCGGCGCCCGAGTTTCCCGCCTGGCCGCAGTTCGACGGCGCGGAACGTGACGGACTGATCCGCGCGCTGGAACAGGGTCAGTGGTGGCGCATGGGCGGTGGCGAGGTCGACGCGTTCGAGCGGGAGTTCGCCGAGTACCACGGCTCGCCCTACGCCCTCGCGGTGACGAACGGCACCCACGCGCTCGAGCTGGCGCTGCAGGTGCTCGGGGTCGGCCCCGGCACGGAGGTCATCGTCCCCGGGTTCACGTTCATCTCCTCGTCGCAGGCCGCCCAGCGGCTCGGTGCCGTCGCCGTCCCGGTCGACGTCGACCTCGACACCTACTGCATCGACCCGGCGGCGGTGGAGACCGCGATCACACCGCGGACGAAGGCGATCATGCCGGTCCACATGGCCGGTCACCTGTCGGACATGGACGCGCTCGCCAAGATCTCCGCGAACACCGGTGTCCCGATCATCCAGGACGCCGCGCACGCCCACGGCACGCAGTGGCAGGGCCGCAAGGTCGGCGAGCACGGCAGCGTCGCGGCCTTCAGCTTCCAGAACGGCAAGCTGATGACGGCCGGCGAGGGCGGTGCGGTGACCTTCCCGGATGCCGAACTGTACGAGCAGGCGTTCCTGCGGCACAGCTGTGGCCGTCCGCGGACGGATCGCCGCTACTTCCACCAGACGTCCGGCTCGAACTTCCGGATGAACGAGTTCTCGGCATCCGTGCTGCGCGCGCAGCTCGCCCGGCTCGGCGGCCAGATCGACACCCGTGAGCAGCGCTGGCCGGTGCTGTCCGGCCTGCTCGCCGAGATCCCCGGCGTGGTCCCGCAGAGCCGCGACCCGCGCTGTGACCGCAACTCGCACTACATGGCGATGTTCCGGGTGCCCGGCTTCGGCGAGGAGCGGCGCAACGCCCTCGTCGACGCGCTGATCGAGCGCGGCCTGCCGGCGTTCGCGGCGTTCCGCTCGATCTACCGCTCGGACGGCTTCTGGGAGACCGGCGCGCCCGACGAGACCGTGGACCAGATCGCCGCGCGCTGCCCGAACGTCGAGGCGCTGAGCGCGGACGGCATCTGGCTGCACCACCGCACGCTGCTCGGCACCGAGGAGCAGATGCACGACATCGCGGCGATCATCGCCGAGACGCTGGCGGACGCGTGACGACGACCGTGAGCTCGCCGGCCGCTCCGGCCGCTCCGAGTACGCCTGTGGCGCCGTCGGCGGCCCCGGTGCCCGCGGAGGCCCTCGGGTCCGGGGAGGCCCTCGTCTCCGCGAGCGCCCTGGCGTCGTCCGAGGTTCTGGTGGCGTCGCAGGCTCTGGTGGCATCGGAGGCTCTGGCCTCCGCTGAGGCCCTGGCGGCGCCGGTGGCCCCGCCGTCCGTCGCGTCCTCGGTGACCGTGGTCTCCGCGGCCCCGGGCCGGGTGCGCGTCGCCGTGGTCGGGCTCGGCTGGGCCGGGCGGTCGATCTGGCTGCCCCGCCTGCGCGAGCACGCCGCGTACGACGTGGTCGCGCTGGTCGACCCCGACGCGGCGGCCCGGGCCGAGCTGGCCGCGGCGCTGGACGGCCAGGCACCGGTCGGGCTGTTCGACGACCCCGACGCGCTGCGGCGGGCCGAGGTGGACCTCGCCGTCGTGGCGGTCCCCAACCACCTGCACAGCTTTGTAGCCGCACGGTTGCTAAACGTCGGGGTTCCGGTCTTCCTGGAGAAGCCCGTCTGCCTCAGCACCGCCGAGGCCGACACCCTGGCCGCCGCCGAGCTGGCCGGCGGGGCGATGCTGCTGGCCGGCAGCGCGTCCCGCTTCCGGGCCGATACCCGCGCGCTCTACGACCTCGCCGGGCGGCTCGGTGAGATCCGGCACGTGGACGTCTCGTGGGTGCGCGCCCGCGGTGTTCCCGACGCCGGCGGCTGGTTCACCCAGCGCAGCCTCGCCGGGGGCGGGGCGCTGGTCGACCTCGGCTGGCACCTGCTCGACGCGGTCGCGCCGTTCGTGGGCACGGACGGCTTCGTCCAGGCCGTCGGGACCGTCTCCAGCGACTTCGTCGCCAACGCCGCCTGGGGCGCGGCCTGGCGGCACGAGGACGCCGCCCAGTCCCGGGCCGGAGGCGACGTTGAGGACACGGTCCGCGCGTTCCTCGTCGCGGGCAGTGGCGTGTCGGTGTCGCTGCGCGCGAGCTGGGCGTCGCACCAGGCGCTCGACGCGACGGTGATCCGGGTCGAGGGCAGCGCCGGCACGGCCGAGCTGCGCTGCACCTTCGGCTTCAGCCCGAACCGGCATCCCGCGTCCACGCTGACCTGGACGAAGGACGGCGTGGACAGCGCCGTCGACGTCGTCACCGAGCCGATCGGCGCCGAGTACCGTCGCCAGCTCGACGAGCTCCCGGCGCTGCTCGCCGACGCCGGGCAGCGCGGCCGGGCCGTCGCCCAGGCCCGGTCGACGATCGCCGCCATCGAGCGGGTCTACGACTCCGCGCGACCGCGGAACCACGCCATCCCGGCCGCCCGGGCCGCGTTCTGACGCCGCGGGCACCCACCGCCGACCGCAACGCCGAGCCTTGGGGGGAACCGATGGGCACCCACGCGATCGTTTTCGACCTTGACGGTGTGATCGTCGACAGCCACGCCGTCATGCGCGAGGCGTTCATGATCGCCTATGCCGAGGTGGTCGGGCCAGGCCCCGCGCCGTTCGAGGAATACAACCGCCACCTCGGACGGTACTTCCCGGACATCATGCGGATCATGGGCCTGCCGCTCGAGATGGAGGAGCCCTTCGTCCGAGAGAGCTATCGGCTCTCCCGCAAGGTCCTGCTTTTCGAGGGCGTCCGGGAGCTGCTCGGCGACCTGCGCGAGCGCGGCCTGCGGCTCGCGGTGGCGACGGGCAAGAGCGGCCCGCGGGCCCGCGCGCTGCTCACCGAGCTGGAGATCGTTGACTACTTCGAACGGGTCATCGGCTCCGACGAGGTGGCCCACCCCAAGCCGGCCCCGGACATCGTCCTGCTCGCCCTCGACGTGCTCGGTGCCGCGCCCGGCGAGGCGATGATGATCGGCGACGCGGTGACCGACATCCAGAGCGCCCGCGGCGCCGGGGTGCGGGCGGTCGCCGCGATGTGGGGGGAGACCGACGAGGCCGAGCTGTTGGCGGCCGGCCCCGACTCGGTGCTGCGCTCCCCGCGTGAGCTCCTCGGCCTGCTCGGTGACCACCGCGCGGTGTGAACGCTGCACCGCGCGGACGGCGCGGTGTGTGGATGGCCGTCGGCGGGGCCCGGGTTTTCGCGTCGGGCCCCGCCGGTCGCCGGCTGGCTCACCCCGTCCGGAGCACGCTCCGGGCCGGGTCGAGGTCGAGACCGAGGTGGTCGGTGCGGCGTTCCCGGTCGAGGTCGCGGCCGTCGCCGCGTCCCTCATCGGCGTGGCGGGCGAGGATCACCGCGCCCGCCAGCGATGACAGCCCGCCCAGCGCCGCCGCCCGGACGGGCACCGGCGGATGGCCCGGCCGGGCCATCGCCTGGGCCTGCACGGTGATCGCGTCGACGAGCCCGGGCAGCCCGTCCGCGAACCCGCCGCCGACCACCGCGAGATCCGGCCGCACCAGCTCGGTCAGCCCGACCAGCGCGCCCGCGATCGCGCGCGCCGTCGTCCCGACCGCGGCGCGGGCCCAGCCCGCACCCTCCACCCAGGCCTCGCGCAGCTCCGGATAGGTCACCTCGGCGGCCGCGGCCGGTTCGTCTGACGCGCCTGGTTCGTCTGACGCGCCCGGTCGGGCGGTGGCGCGTAGTTCGGTGGCCCGGCGCAGCGTGGCCGGTCCGGACGCGAGGGCCTGCAGGCAGCCGTCCCGCCCGCATCGGCACCGCGGCCCGTCCAGCGCCACGATGAGATGGCCGATCTCGCACGAGCCGCGCGCGGTGCCGGGGCAGAGCCGTCCGTCGAGCACGATGCCGCCGCCGATGCCCGTGCCGACCCCCACGTAGACCAGGTTCGCGCTGCCGGCATGGTCCGCTTCGGCAAGCGCGGCGAGGTCACCGTCGTCGCCGAGGGCCACCGGCGCGCCCGCGGCGAGCTCGCGAACCGCCTGACCGAGGTCCAGGCCCGTCCACGACGGCCGGCTCGGCCAGGCCGTGACCCGACCGGACGGGTCGACCGTCGCCGGCATCGCGACGCCGACGCCGGCCAGCCGCCCGCCCCACTCGCCGAGCAGCGCCGCCACGCCCGCCCCGAGATCGCGCAGGTCGGTCTCGGCCGGCACGTCCGCCGACCACCGGAAGCTCGCCTCACGGGGCGCGCCGCCGACCGGCACCAGCCGCAGCGCGGCCTTGGTGCCACCGACGTCGATGCCGAGATGGCAGACCGTGCCGGCTGGGCTGGCAGCGCTGGGCGGGCTGGCAGCGTCGGCCGCGCCGGCGGGGCTCACCGCGCGCCCGGCAGGCTGAAGAAGGTGCGGTACAGGTCGACCTGTTCGGCCAGCATGTGGATGCCCGGATGGGCGGGCAGACCGCGCTCGGCCGCCGCCTGCAGCAGCCGGGTGCGCGCCGGCTTCATGATGATGTCCGCCACGACGCAGCCCGCCGGCAGCATCGCGGGGTCGAACGGCAACGGGTCGGCCGGTCGCAGCCCGAGCGGCGTGGCGTTCACGATCAGATCGACCTGCCCGGCCGGCGTGGGTGCCGCCGCCGCACCAGCCCGACCGGGCCAGTGCGCGTCCAGCCGTCCCAGCAGTTCGCCCGAACGGGCGGTGTCGGGATCGTGGAGGGCCAGGCTCGCACAGCCGGCCTCGAGCAGCGCCACCGCGATCGCGCTGCCGGCCCCGCCCGCACCGGCCAGGTGGACCCGGGCCCCCGCCACACGATGCCCCGCGCGGGCCAGGCCGCGGACGAAGCCGGCGCCATCGAAGTTGTCGGCCAGCCACCGCCCGTCCGGCTCGCGCCGCAGGGCGTTCGCGCTGCCGCTTATCCGCGCCGCGGCGGAGCGGACGTCCGCCAGCTCCGCAGCTGCGACCTTGTGCGGGATCGTGATCAGGATGCCGTCCAGGTTGGCCATGGCACACAGCCCGGCCAGCACCGTCGGGAAGTCACACGGGCGCGCGTGCACGGGCACCAGGACGGCGTCCAGGCCCGCCTCGGCGAACACCGGGTTCACCAGCATCGGCGCCTGGACCTGCTCGACAGGGTCACCGACGACGGCGTACAGCCGGGTCGTCCCGGTGATCTCCCGCGGCCGCGCCGGCTCCCGCCGATCCGGATCCGGGGCGGCCAGCGTCACCGACCCCCGCGCCATGCTGGTCATGCCGCCTCGCGTTCCATCGCGCCCAGCGTCGCGACCACCAGGTCGGCCGGGACGTCCGGAACCAGCCGGGGGCCGTCCACCGAGTCGAGGACGAAGGTGAGGCCGGTGTTCGTGGACTTGCCGGTGTTCGTGGACTTCTTGTCCAGCCGCATGGCGGCGACGAGCGCCGCCGTGTCGGCCCCGGCGGGCAGCGCCGTCGGCAGTCCGTAGTGCGAGACCACCTCGAAGTGCTCGTCGGCGCGCCGGTCGTCGATCAGGCCCAGCGCGGCGGCGAGCCGGCCGGCGAAGACCGTCCCGACCGCTACGCCCTCGCCATGCCGCATCTCGAAGCCGGTGACGATCTCCAGCGCGTGGCCCAGGGTGTGCCCGTAGTTGAGGATGTGACGCAGGCCGGAGTCGCGCTCGTCCCGGGCCACGACCGAGGCCTTGAGCGCCACGCTGCGCGCGATCTGCTCCTCGACGGGACGTCCGCGCAGGTCGCCGGCGCCGATGAAGTGCGCCCGCGCGATCTCCCCGTAGCCGTTGGTCCACTCGCGCGCGGGCAGCGTCGCCAGGTAGTCGGTGTCGCACAGCACGGCGCTGGGCTGCCAGTAGGCGCCGACCAGGTTCTTGCCAGCCGGCAGGTTCACCGCCGTCTTGCCGCCGACGCTCGCGTCGACCTGCGCCAGCAGCGACGTCGGGAGGTGGATGACCGCGATACCGCGGTGGTAGAGCGCCGCCGCGAGCCCGACGACGTCGGTCGTCGTCCCGCCGCCGCAGGAGACCACCGCGTCCGTGCGGGTCAGGCCGAACGCCGCGAACCGCTCGCAGAGCGCCTGGACGTTGGCCAGGTTCTTGTCCGGCTCGCCGTCGCGGGCGGCGACGCGCAGCGCCGGGACCCCGGGATCGGGTACCGCGTCGTCCTCTGGCCGGGCCGAGACGATCACGACCCGGGACGCGTCGATCCGGGCGACGACCTCCGGCAGCGTGCGCCGGACGCCGGGCCCGATGTCGACGGGATAGCCGCGGTCGCCGAGCTCGACCCACACCCGGTGCGTCCCGGGCCCGCCGGCACGGTCGTCGTACCCGGGTGTCGCGGACGGTGCCGTCATCACGGTCCTTCCGGTGTCTGCTCTGCCGGACACGGATGTCAGGGACATGACACGCCGGCTGAGTCACGTGGCGATATTCGGGGACGAGTCTCCACCCTGGCATCTCTGATGGCCCGAGTGGGGGAGTGGCGGCAGTTGTCCGGTCGTATCATCGGCGATGCTTCCGGATAGCCAGAAACGGAGCGAGAGCGGCCTGGGGGGTCGAAACATGGTCGGAACGCATCCGTTGGCCGTGCTGGCGGCGAATCTCGCGGAACCCGACCCGACAATCGTGGGGCGGTTCTCTCGGATCGTCACAGCGCGTGCCAACGTAATTGCGGTACGCGATGAGAAAACTGTACTGAGCTATGCCGAGCTGGACTCGCGTTCATCCGCGCTGGCTCGTTCGCTTGTCGTCGAGGGGGACGACAGCAACATCGGGATCCTGCTGGGGCAGGGAGCGCCCGCGATCGTCGCGATGCTGGGCGCGCTGAAGGCAGGGCGGCCGTTCGTGCCGCTCGATCCGATGCTCCCCGCGGCGCGGCTGGGGCAGATCCTGCGGCTGGCGGGGGTCGCCACCTGCGTGACCGACAGCGCGCACACCGAGCTGCTCGCCGCCGCCCGGCTGGAAGCGGCCGACACCGGTCCCACGCCTGGTCCCGAGCCCGGAACGGTGCCGGGCTCGGAGTACACCCTGATCATTGACGACGGGCCGCCGGTCGGTACCGCCGGGATCGACGACGACCTGCTGCCGGGCCGTCGGGCTCTGCCCACCGACCCGGCCTTCCTGGTGTTCAGCTCCGGCTCCACCGGCGTCCCGAAGGGCGTCGTCTGGCGGAACCGGACCGTGATGAAGGACCTGGACGCGGGCATCGAGCGGGTCGGGATGAACGCCGCCGACCAGATCGCCCTCGTGCTGCCGACCGCGTTCGCCGCCGGCATCACCGTCATGTTCTGGGGGCTGCTCTGCGGCGCCACGCTGCACCCGTTCGACCCGCGGGCCCGCGGGATCGGCGCGATGCCCGCCTGGCTCGTCGACCGCGGCATCACCACGCTGCACCTGACCCCGTCGCTGATGCGTGCGCTGGCCGGCGCCGCCGAGCCCGGGCTGATCCTGGGCGACCTGCGCGCGGTCACCAGCTCCGGTGAGGCCGTGTACGGCCGGGATGTCGCCGCTCTGCGCGAGCTGCTGCCTACAACGTGTACGTTCTACAACTGGTCCGGCTCGACCGAGACCGCCTCGCTCGCCTTCTTCCCGGTCGGATCCGGCGACGAGATTCCGGCTGGTCCACTGCCGGCGGGATGGGCCGTCGACGGCAAGGACATCGAGATCGTCGACGAGCACGGCAAACCCGTACCGGATGGTGCCACCGGCGAAATATCAGTAACGTCAAGGTACCTTTCCGGCGGCTACTGGAACGCCCCCGAGATGACCGCGCAGCGATTTCGGCCGGTTCACCTGTGTGTCGATTCTCCGGCGGACGGCCTGCGGGATTCCGGTGCGCTGGTTTCCGGTGACGAAGCCCTGACGGGCCCGGCGAGCCCGGCGGACTCCGCGGGCCCGGACCACGACCTGCCCGTCTCCGGCGTCACCGTCACCGGTGAGATCGTCCTCGGTGACCTCGGGTCCCACGAGGTCGTGTACCGCGGCGGGGATCTGGCCCGGCGACGCCCGGACGGGTGCATCGAACTACTCGGCCGCGCTGACGCCGCGGTGAAGATCCGTGGTTACCTGGTCGAGCCCGCCGAGATCGAGACCGTCCTGCTCACCTCGCCGGACGTCCTCGAGGCCGTCGTCGTCGCCGAGCGCGTCGAGGGCGAGCCTCCGCGGCTGGTCGCCTACGTCGTGTGCGCCACCGCGGTGAAGTCGGCGACCGTGGCGATCCGCGGCCTGCTGCGGGAGAAGCTGCCCGCCTACATGGTTCCCTCCTCGGTGATCCTGCTCAACGAGCTGCCCCGCAACGAGCGCGGCAAGATCGACCGGCCCGCGCTGCCGGCGCCGCCGCCCCGGCCGCCCGCCCGCCGTCCCACCGGGCGCAGCCACTGGGAGTTCGCGCTGTGTGACCTGTTCGCGCAGATCCTGAAGGTCGATGAGGTCGGCGTCGACGACGACTTCCTCGAGCTCGGCGGGGACTCGCTGCTCGCCCAGCAGCTCCTCAGCGAGATCGCCACCCGTCTCGGCGTGACCCTGCCGACCTCGGTGCTGGTGGAGGCGCCGACCGTCGCCGCCCTCGCGGCCCGGGTGGCAGGTTCCCAACGGGGCATCCCGACCCATCCGACCTGCGTGCCGCTCAACGTCGACGGCTCGCGTCCGCCGCTGTTCTGCGTCGCCGGCGCGGGCGGGCTCGCCATCAACTTCCTAGGGCTCTCCCGCCTGCTCGGCTCCGACCAGCGGGTCTACGGCCTGCAGGCGCAGGGAATGGAAAGCCGGGCGCTGCCCGACTGGAGCGTCGAGCGCCACGCCCGGCGCCACCTGGCCGTGCTCCGCGTGATCCAGCCGACCGGCCCTTACTACCTCGCCGGCTTCTCGTTCGGCGGGCTGGTCGCCCTGGAGATGGCGCACATGCTCGCCGCCGCCGGCGAGGAGGTGGGGATGCTGCTGCTGCTCGACACCACGCTGCCGCGCTCGGCTCAGTCCGCCGGCGGCGCGCGTCCCAGCGGCGACCCCAGTGGCGGGGGACGCATCACCCGGCTGCTGCCGGACCGACTCCCGCTGCCGAACGCGTCCAAGCTACGCAAGGCGGCACGCCTGCCGCTGACCGGGCTCGTCCGCTACCCCGGGCTCGTCCAGTTCGACGTGTTCTTCGACCAGGCCCGGTTCATCACCCAGTCGTACCGGGTCCGGCCGTACGCCGGGCGGACCGTCCTCTACCTCGCCGAGGACAACCCCGAATCCGGTCGGGACGAGTGGCCCACGCACCTGACCGGTGACTCCACCATCGTCACCGTCCCCGGCGAGCACCACACGATGCTCAACGAGCCGAACGTCTCGGTGCTCGCCGCGGACATGCGTGCCCGCCTCGGAGAGTCGATGCAGCTCTAGCCCGGACGACAGACCAGACCGGACCGGGACGGGCCGTACGGTTCGCGCGGGGGGCGGCATAGTCTCTCTCGGCGTGATGCCTGAGTCCGTGTCCGGCCCGTGTCTGTCGGGCGGGCCGGTGGACGTCCCGTCGACCAGGGTGACCCGCCTGCACGCCCGGGTGGTGGCGAAGCTCACCGGCGTCGACGAGTCCGCCCGCAGCCTGCGCTTCTTCGCCGACCAGGGCCGGGTGATCATTACCCTGGTCGGCCTGTCGGTCATCGGCTCGGTCGCGGTCGCGGCCGGCCCGTTCCTGCTGCGCCACCTCATCGACGACTCCCTGCCGACCGGACAGGTCGGCGACCTCGTCGTCCCGGTGCTCCTCCTGTGCGCGCTGCTGGTGTTCGAGTCGGCAGTGCTCGCCACCCGGATGGCGCTCATCGCCCGGCTCGGCGCCGTGATCACGGTGCGGACCCGGCAGGCCGTCAACGCCCACCTGCAACGCCTGCCGTTCGGCTTCTTCCCCCGCAGCCAGCAGGGCGAGGTGATGACGGTGATGTCCACCGACGTCATCACCGCCCAGTACGCGGTCTCCGCGGTCGTCCAGGCGGTGATCTGCCGGGTCGCTGACATCGCCGTCGGCACCGCCGTCGTCTTCGTGCTGGACTGGCGGCTCAGCCTGGCGGTCATGGTCTTCGCCCCCGCCACACTGCTGATCATGAAGTCCGGCCGTCGCCGCCTCGCCGGCATCTCCCACCGCCAACGAGAGCTGGACGGCCAGCTCATGGCCCAGGTGGCGGACACCTCCTCGGTCTCGGGCGCGCTGCACGTCCGGCTGTTCGACCGGGCGGACCATGAATGCGAACGCTTCGACGCCGCCGCCGCCGAGCTGCTCGCCGCCAGCCGTGAGCAGGCCCGGCTGACCTCACGTGTCCGCCTCGTCGTCAACCTCGGCATCGTCATGACGATGACGGTGGTCGTTACCCTCGGCGCCTGGCTGGTCTCCACGGGACACACCTCGCTCGGGACGGTCGCCGCGCTCGGCGGCGCACTCCTGGTCTCCTTCGGCCCGCTCGCCTCCGCCGTCGAGCTCCGCTCCGAGCTCTCCAGCGCCGGTGCGTCGTTCCGCCGGATCTTCGCCCTGCTCGACCTCCCAGTGGCCGCGGCCCGTCCGGTGGCCACAGCCCGCCCAGTCGACCCTGCACGCCCGCCGCTCCAGCAGCGTCCGTCGGCCCAGCTGCGCCCGGTGGACCGACAGCCTGCGACGCTCGAGCACCGTCCGCGGGTCCCCGTCGCCTCGGCGCCGGACCTCACCCTTGACGACGTCTGGTTCTCCTACGACATCGCCACCTCCGACCCACGCCTCACCGCCCCGGATCGCCCCGCCACACCGGATCGCGACAACGCGGCGTGGAACCTGCGCGGTGTCACCCTGCGGGTTGCTCCGGGGGCGACGACCGCGGTCGTCGGGGCGAGCGGCGCCGGCAAGACGACCATCACTTACATCGCCAGCGGCATCCACCGCCCCCAGCACGGCACCATCCGGCTCGGCGGCGTGGCCTTGGACGACATTCCGTCATCCGAGCTGCATTCGCTGATCGGGGTCGTTCCCCAGGAGCCGCACCTGTTCCACGACACCATCGCGGCGAACCTGCGCTACGGACGGCTCGACGCCACTGACGACGAGCTGCGCGAGGCGCTCGACGCCGCCAACCTCTCGGCGCTGCTCAACCAGCTGCCGGACGGGCTGCGTACCCGTGTCGGCGCTCGCGGTTACCGGCTTTCCGGCGGCGAGCGTCAACGGCTCGCCATCGCCCGGGTCCTGCTGCAGTCGCCTCAGGTGCTGATCCTGGACGAGGCCACCTCGGCGCTTGACACCGTCTCCGAGGCGGCCGTCCGCGCCGCGCTCGACCGGCTCTCGGTCGGCCGGACCTGCCTGGTCATCGCGCACCGGCTCTCCACCGTGATCGATGCCGACCGCATCTACGTCATGGACCACGGCCGGGTGGTCGAGGACGGCACCCACGGCGAGCTGCTCGCCGATGATGGTGCCTACGCCCGCCTGTACCGCCCGGTCACGGTGGGCTGAGCCCGCCGTCCCGCGCGCGGGATCCAGCCGGACGGGCACGCACGTGCAGGCGTTCCCCCTGCGGCCCGAACAGGCTGATGGCCTCCACCGCCTCCGGGCTCGGATTGCTGAATGCATGCGGGACGTGCGTGTCGAACTCGGCGACCTCGCCGGCGGTCAGGACGACCTCCCGCTCACCCAGGAACAGGTGCAGCCGGCCGGACAACACGTAGATCCATTCGTAGCCCTCGTGTGTCTGCAGTTCCCTCGTACAGGCCGGCCACCCGGGCGGGAAGATCATCTTGAATGATCGCAGTCCGCCCGGACGTCTCGTCAGCGGTACGACGGTCATTCCGTCGCGCTCGAACGGCCGCGGGAGCACCCGTGGATCGCTTGTCGGCGGCGTGCCGACGAGCTCGTCGAGCGGGACCTGGTAGGCCTTCGCGAGGGGCAGTAGCAGCTCCAGCGTCAGTCGGCGTTGCCCGGACTCCAGCCGCGACAGCGTGCTGACCGAGATCCCGGTGGCCCGGGAGAGTGCGGGAAGAGTTGTCCCGTTCTGTTTGCGCAGCGCGCGCAGCCGGGGACCGACCGCGGCAAGTACGGCCTCGATACCCTGTTCGGTTCCCACAGTCACCCCACCATGCTCGCCTTAAAGTTGCTGTTCTGGCAATGATGTTTGTCAAACCCGCTCCTGGATGTGGAAGATTCGGGCTCGGAACACTCCTCAGTCGAAGGGCGGTATCCGGATGAAGCAGATCTACGACGTGATGGTCGTCGGTGGTGGGCCCGCCGGTCTGAGCGGCGCACTCACCCTGGCCGGGGCACGCCGGACCCTCCTGGCGGTCGACGCGGGCGAGCTCCGCAACGCCCGCCCCGGGCGTGCACAACTACCTGGGCCGGGAAGGCGTCCCCCCGAGTGAGCTCCTGGCAACCGGACGGGCCGAGGCCATCGGCTACGGCGGTGAGATCGTCACCGCCACGGTCACCTCCCTCGAGCGTCTCCCGTCAACACCGACCGTCGTTGACGGACCCGGAGTACCGCCCCAGTTCCGTGTCGGGCTTGACGATGGCCGCGTCACCACAGCCCGCCGGCTGCTCGTGACCACCGGTCTGGTGGACGAGCTGCCGGACATACCCGGACTCGCCGGCCTGTGGGGGCACGCCGTCCTGCACTGCCCGTACTGCCACGGATGAAAGGTCCGTGACCAGCCGATCGGCGTTCTCGGCGGCTCACCGATGGCGGTACACCAGGCTCTTCTCTGGCGGCAGCGGAGCGAAGACGTCGTCCTGTTCACCCACACCGGTCCCGACCCCACGGCCGAGGAGGCCGAGCAGCTCGCCGCCCGCAGCATCCGAGTCGTGCCCGGTGCCGTCGAGGCCCTCGAGACCGCGAACGACCGCCTCGAATCCGTCCGACTGCACCACGGGGAGGTGGTTCCCCGCCGGGCCCTGGCGGTCGCGCCGCGCTTCACCACCCGCACCGCGATACTCGGTGCGCTCGGCCTGGAATCAACCGACCTGGCCCTGAACGGCCACGTGATCGGCCGACAGGTGCAGTCGGACCCCGCCGGCGCGACCCAGGCCGCCGGGGTGTGGATCGCGGGAAACGTGGCAGACGTGGTGGCCTCAGTGATCACGGCGTCCGCCGCCGGCGTGAAGGCCGCCGCCCTCAACGCGGACCTGATCGCCGAAGAGATTCGCCTCGCTGTGGCGGCACGGCGGACGGGCTACGTTCCGAGCGGCTGACCTGCCTTCAACGGCTGACCCGCCTTCAACGGAGTGCTTTGGCCAACCTGGTCACCCCCTCCGCGATCTCCGCCGGGCTGTGCGTCGTGAAGGACAACCGCAGCGTCGCGGCATCCGCCGGCCCGGCGTAGAACGGTGCTCCGGGAACGTAGGCCACCTGTCTCCTGACCGCAGCCGAGAGGAGCGCCGTGGCGTCATAGCCATCGGGCAGCCGCGCCCAGACGAACATCCCGCCCTCCGGCCGGTTCCACGTGCTGCCCGCCGGCAGCCCTCGGGGAAGCCCGGCCAGGAGCGCGTCACGCCTCGGCCGATAGGCCGCGCAGACCCTGGTGATGTGCGCGTCGAGGTCGCTGTCGATCAGATACCGAGCCGCGGCCGCCTGGTCGATCGTTGAGGTGTGCAGGTCCGCGGCCTGCTTGGCGATCACGCAGGCGCGGCGTAGTACTTCCGGTGCCCGCAACCACCCGAGGCGCATCCCCGGTGCCATCGTCTTCGAGAAGCTTCCCAGCAGGATGGTGCGGTCCGCCGCGTCCTCGATCGACGCGATCCATGGCACGGCGGCACCCTCGAACCGCAGCTCGCCGTACGGGTCGTCTTCGATGATCCAGAATCCGCACTCGGCGGCGACCCGGGCAATCGCGGACCGGCGCTCCGCGGGGACCGTCCGACCAGTCGGGTTCTGGAAGTTCGGGACGAGATAGATCAGCTTTGGCTTCTCGCGGGCCGCGACCTCCGCGAGCGCGTCGGGAACGATGCCATGCTCGTCGGTGGTGACCGGGTAGACCCGTGCGCCGGCGTAGCCGAACGACTGCAGCACAGCCAGATAGGTCGGATCCTCCACGACAACGGCGTCCCCGGGTTCGAGAAGCGCGGTGATGAGGAGGGTCAACGCCTGCTGCGAGCCGGTCGTGATCAGAAGATCGTCGGAATGAGTGGGTAGGCTCCGGCCAGCCAGCCGTGCGGCGATCGTCTCGCGCAGCAACGGGCTGCCCTCGGTCGACGAGTACTGCAGTACCCGGCGCGGATCCTCACTCAGCACTCGGTCGTAGGCAGCCCGGATGCCCTCCGCGTCGAAGAACTCCGGCGCCGGCAGGCCACCGGCAAAGGAGATCACTTCTGGTCGTTCCGTCAACGCGAGAATCTCACGTACCGGAGAGGTCTGGACGGATCCGACTCGGCTCGCGAGCTCCGGAGGCGCGGTTGTGTTCCTCACGTTGGTTGACTCCCTCGATTTCTCTGCCGCCCGGTTCCCTCCGGCGCAGGTCCCGCCCCGATCCTGCCTGACGCCAAGCAGATGACTCACGCCGGGCCACGTCAGGCCTTGTCTGGGATGGCATCTGCCAGTCGGGATCCTTTCCCGCTCCGGTCGGCGTTTTCGGACGGGATCGCGTGTGCCCGCGATCTTCCCTCAAGTGCTCGGCGTGCCGATTCTTGGCCGTAGTCCCGGGTGAGACATCGACTTCGAGATATGTGTCGGGGGTGGTGACACTGGTTCGCCCGAGTGGGCTGGTCCACACGAAGGTTCCTTCCTGGGGTTGTGTGACCTGCCAGTGGCCACGATGTTTCATCCGGTGGTGTCGACGGCACAGCGGGCCGAGATTCTTGGTCAGAGTCCGTCCATCCTCGGAGAAGGAGATGGTGTGATCGGTATCCGTGCGGCGTGATGGCCGGGTGCAGCCTGTGAATACACAGGTCCGGTTGCGGGCACGAACATGGCGGACCTGTGCGGCGCTTGGTAGACGCCGGTCGGCGACCTCGATCAGATGTCCTTGTGGATCGGTCAGAATGCGCCGCCAGGTTGAGCCCGGCCGTTTGGCCATCTCCCGGGCTATTCGTGCGGGGATCGGGCCGTACCCCGGAATCTCACCGGGGTCGTCGGACAGGCCCATCAGGGTCGTCGCGGGTACGACGACTTGAATGTCACACGGCATCGGCGTGGCGTGGCTGCCTCGGCCCGTAAGTAGATCGACCAGCACGTCGGCACGAATCTGGGCGCGGGTCCGGTCGTCACCGTCGGATCTGTTGGCACTGATGGAACGGGCAGCCTGATCGATCCGCTGGTAGCAGGCCTCGGCGTCCTCCGTGGGAAGGACGGCTGTGAGCGCGCTTGTCCCGTCCTCGTCGGGAGAGATCCACACCCGTCGGTCCTTGCGTCGGGTCTCCGCGCGGTCTGCCGTGCCTTCGGGGTCGATCCTGGCTACGGCGCGCCTGCAGGCATCGGTGAAGGCGCGCCGGTTAGGTCGTGCTCCTCCGGCGAGCACGTGTGCTTCGACTCTGGCTGCGGTGCGGTCGTCGAGCGGGTGGACCGCTTTCTCCAGTGACTGCAGTCGTTGGAGATCCAGGACTCCCGCCCTGAGTGCGTCGACTGCGTTCGGAAGGCGCCGGGCGACGGTGCAGGCGAACGTCAGCTGGGCGGAGGCCGACTGGGGCGAGACCGCCATCGCGGTGGCTATCTCTTCGGGCGCGAACTCGTCGGAGACGAGTGATTGCTCGGCGCTTGGCGGGAGCAGGAGGGCCGCGAACCGAGCCAGCAGGGTCAGTAGATCCGCGTGGCCGGCCGCTATCGTGCGGACGACGCGAGAGATCTCCCTGAAGAGATCGTCGGCTTTCGTGTCGAGCGCCTCGCGGGTGCGGGTGTCGCCGTTGGTTGCCCACGAGTCCTCTTCTGAGCTGGTCGAGTGCGTCGGGGGACTCCCGACCACGGTGGCGGTCTCATCCCCTGGTGTGGATCGGCCGTCTGATCCGGTGGATGTGGCGGCGGATCCGATCTTGGCGTCGGGCGCGTTGGCGGCGGTGCGTTGCCCGCGTGGCGATGCGCCACGCCTCGAGCCGGGAAGGGAGGTCATGGTGTCACCGCCTGTCCGCCAAGTCGTCAATATCGAACGTGTGTTCGACGATATGGCTGGCGGGCGGGCAGGACAAGAGGTCTGAGTACCTGTCCTGAATC
>NZ_SJXI01000039.1:0-60894 GCF_004337455.1 Parafrankia sp. BMG5.11
TACACGAAGATCGGGATCCCGGCGTCGTGGAGTGGTTTCCATACCGGTCCCATGGCGGTGGACTCGCCCGCGACCGTGATGGCCACGTCGGCCTGGATGAACTCGGTCGCGCAGTCGGCTGCCCGGCCCGGGTCGGCCGCGGTCTCGCAGGTCACGAGTTCGATCGGGTGGCCGCCGATGCCGCCGGCGTGCTCGTTGAGGAACTTTGTCATCGCGACGGCGGCGTCGATCTGGATGGTGTTGTCGAAGGCCGGGGTGCTGCCGTCGCTGACGAAGCCGACCTTGACCGGTGGGCCGTCGGCCGGTCGGCTCGGGCCGAGCAGCGCGAGGTCGACACCGCTCTCGTGATCCGGCCCCGGGTCGGAGTCGTTTCCGCCGCACGCCGCGCCGGTGAGCGCCAGCGCGGTGAGGGCCAGCGCGGTGAGGGCTGTCGCCACCAGCCGGCGTACCCGCGGTCGCGGCCCGCGCATCCGCGACCGTCTACGTAAGCTGCCTGCCCGCGTGCTCTGTTCCATGATCTGTCCCTGCGTGATGGGCGGCTTGTCGGCCGCGCTGAGACGTCGCCGGTGTCAGGGCCGGCGGATCGTGCGGGGGCGGCCGCGCTCGCCCGGCTCTGGGCCACGCGCGCGCGGCCGTCGGCCGGCAGGCTCACCCCGGGGACCCGCTGTCTGGGCGAGAACCCTAAGTTATATATTTAGATTTTTCCAGCCTCAACATCGAGATGGTGGCCGGTAGGTGCTACCGGCGAGGGCCGGCGGCCGCGCCGCCGTGGCTTGCCGCGCGCGCCGGACGCGCACAGGAGAGGACGACCACGGCCGCTCGCTGACCACCGCGGCCCTGCGCGACGCGGCCGGCCGCGCGGCGGCGGGCCTGCGCGGGCACGGTTCCGGCCCGCGCGCGGGTTGTCCGGTTGACGTAGGCGTCCAATATCTCTAGATATATAGCCATGACGAAAGAGGTTGTGCCGTCCTACCACCCGAACATCCGGGCGGCCCGCGACGGGTTCGTCGTGACCGTCACGATCGACCGGCCGGAGTCGAGGAACGCCTGCACGGGTGACATGTGGGTGGCGCTCGGGCGCATCTTCCGGGAGGTCGGGCACTCCGGTGCCCGCGCGGTGATCCTCACCGGCGCCGGCGGGAACTTCTGCACGGGCGCCGACCTCGGCGGCACCCGCGGCGAGAGCTCCTCGAACGGGAGCGGGGCACCGTCGCACAACCTCGACAACATGCGGGTGCTGGCCGACGTGGTGCTGGCGGTTCACGACTGTCCCGTGCCGGTCGTGGCCAAGGTCGACGGGCTCTGCGTCGGTGCCGGCCTGGGCCTCGCGCTGGCCGCCGACCTCACCTGGTGCGCGGACACGGCACGGTTCTCGCTGATCTTCGCCCGGCGCGGACTCAGCCTCGACTTCGGCACGTCCTGGCTGCTTCGCCAGCGGATCGGCGTGCACCGGGCGAAGGAGCTCGCCTACACCGCGAGGATGCTCAGCGGGACGCAGGCGGCCGAGATCGGCTTCGTGAACGCGGTCGTGCCCGCGGCGGGGCTCGACGCCGCGGTTCACGAGATCGCCGGCACCATCGCGGCCGGGCCGCCGGTGGCCCTGTCCATGACCAAGCGTGAGCTGGCCGCCGCCGGGACGTCGTCACTGGCCCAGGCCCTCGAGGTCGAGGCGCTGGCACAGACGGTGAACGTCCACACCAGGGACATGCGGGAGGCACTTACGGCCTACGCCGAGCGCCGCCCGCCCGTCTTCGAGGGACACTGACCGCCCGGGGCTCCGGACAGCCTCAGCGCTGACGTCGTCTCAGTACTTGACGTCGTCTCGGCGCCGACGCCGTCCCAGTGCTGACGTCGCCTCAGTACTGATGCTGCATCAGATCGATGACTGTTTTGGCTCCCTGGGTGAGGATCACTTTTCCCACGACCGTCATGTGCTCTTTCCAGTGTTCCTCGGCGGCGGTGGCGTCGCCCGCCTCGACGAGTGTCGCCAGCCGGGCCTGGGAACGGAGCCCTCGCAGGCGTGTCTCGGTGGTTTCTTTCCCGCCCTCGGGCTGGCTTACCGCGGCGACGGCTCGGGCGACGATCTCATTGAGCATTTCGGCGACAATGCCCAGTGTCTGATTCCCCGCCAGTTCGACGAGCCGGGCGTGAAAGCGCGAGTTGGCGTTCCCGAACGCCTCGGGGTCGTCGATCACCTCGAGCTGCTCGGCGGTGAGCCGCCGCAGCTCGGCGGCCGCCGAGCGGTGATCCCCTGACGCGGCGACGAGCCGTACGGCGACCGGTTCGAGCAGGCTGCGGGCGGCGTGGACATCCGCGAGCGGCACATTGCGGGCCTGGAGCACGAGCGCCGCGGTGCGGGCCGTCATCCGCTGGTCCGGCCGGTGGACGACGACGCCGCCGAGAACGCCGCGCTTGACCGAGATCAGGCCCTCGGTCTCGAGTATGCGCAGGGCTTCGCGCAGGGACGGGCGGGAGACCCCGAACCGCTCGACCAGATCCGGCTCGTGGCCGAGTGACTCGCCCTCGGAAAGATCGCCCTCGACGATGAGCTGCCGAATCTCGTCGGCGATGCGCTGGGGCTTTTCGCGCAGTGTGGCCCGGTCGCGATTCCGTGCTTTCCCCGGCTCGGCCACCATGATCGACCTTCTCTGAGTGTTTGCGGTCTGTCCAGCCTACCGGGGCGCGACGATATGGCGCTGAAAGCTGCGCGCGGTCACCCGACTGTGGCCCATGATCAGTCTAGATATTTCGGAGTACTCGGCTGGCCCGTCCTGCCGGCCGCGACGCGACGCGACGCGACGACGGCGCCTGGTCGGTCCATCCATACTCAAGATAATCAACGATGTTGACGAGCTGTCGACGTCGTAGTGATCATGAATTACCGATGACCCGGTTCTGACGGAGAGACGCACCGGGAGGTTGACGACCGCGGTCGAGGTCGATGACGGGCGACACCCGCCAGGCACGCCGCCGTGTGAGGCTCGGACGGAACGGACCCCGGGGCGTTGGCCGAGGCACTCGCTGTCATGGGCCGCCCCGGATTCATGCTCGGGCTCGGACCGTCACACGAGTCGCTCGTTCGCGGCGCGTACGGGATGTCCTGCGATTGCGCCGCTGTCAGGCGGACGGGTCACGCTCTGCGGGGAGCGCCGGTGCGTCGACCGGTTCGGTCGGCGGGTCCGGCTGCAGGCCGACGCTGTTGAGGACCGCCGCGAGACAGAGGTAGCCACCGACGACGAAGGACAGCTCGAGCAGCTGCCCCGCATCGAAATGGGAGGCCAGCAGCTGCCAGGTGTCGTCGCCGACGCGTGACTGGTCGATCATCTGGTCGGTCGCAGCCAGCAGTGCACGCTCGACCGGCGTCCACACCTCGGCCTCGGCTCCGTGCGGGATGGCGTAGAGCTGCTCGGTGGTGAGACCGGCCTGCACCCCGATCCGGGTGTGCTGGGCCCACTCGTAGCCGGAGCGGGTGCGCCACGCTACCCGCAGGATGAGGAGCTCGCGGTGCCGAGGGTCGAGCGTGGCGTGCTCGCCGGCGAACAGATCGGTGAACGCGAGGAAGGTCTCGCTCAGCTGGACGTGGTGGGCGAACAGCCCGAGCGCCTTCGGCATCGGGGGGGCGTCCGGGGCGCCCGACAGGTAGAGCTCGGGGCGCCGCAGGTAGCGCAGGAGGATGGACCTGGTCTCGTCGTCCCACTTCTCGAACGGCAGTGGTGCCAGCCTGGGCGCCTGCGCCTGCGCCTGCGCCTGCGCCTGCGCCTGCGCCGGCGTTGCCGGGGACGAGTCGCGTGATTCCGGGTGCTCGGCTCCTGGTCCGGTCGCCATCGGGGCTCCTCAGGGCTAGGCGTTTGCGAGGGGCAACGTCCGTTATCGCTTCCGCAGCTAACAGTGCGGATTCGGGGACGTCCATAGCTCGGCATTACCAGAGACGCACTGTCTGCCTGCGACTACTATCGTTTCACCGGCCGATTAGCATGTTGGATGGCTTGGAGTCAAGCGGAGCGGCGGCCGCGCCGCGATTCGGGCAGCCCGGCCTGGCGCCCGCGAACGAGCGTGACCAGGGGACTCGCCCGGGTGGTGACCATGTCGTCCTGTGCCGCCAGTCAGTTGGCGGGACCTTGGCCTACTGATGAATTGCGAGTCCACGGAAACCGGGGGAGAGCCCGACCGGCGGCACCTGCCCGCTCGGTCCGGAGGCGAGTTCGCGATGGCGGCCTTGACGCTCGAATGATTCAGTGAGAATGTCGAAACAGGGGTCTGCGTGGATGTTGATATCGGGGGGCCGGTTCCGATTGCGGTGCCGCCATGCTTGATTGCCTGGTAGAAACGGTTCCATGACCGACGCGAACGAGTTTGAGTTATCGTGCGGGCTCCCGCCGGGCCCGGACTTCGCCGACCTCGCCGTGCTCGCCGAAGAGCTCGGGTACGCGCGGGTGTGGATCTTCGATTCGGCGCCGCTGTGGGAGGACCCGTTCGCGCACCTGGCGCTCGCCGCCACCCGGACGACCCGGATCGGTCTCGCCACCGCCGTCCTGATCCCGACCCAGCGGTCCGTCATGACGATGGCGTCCGGCATCGCCACCATCGCCCGGCTGTCCGGCGGCCGCTTCCGGGCCTGCTTCGGTACCGGCTACACGGCGCGCATGACGATCGGGCAGCGTGCGATGCCGCTGGACGCGCTGTTCGACTATGCCGCGTCGGTCCGCAAGCTGCTCGCCGGCGAGACGATCGTGCTCGACGGCGAGGCGGCCCGGATGCTGCACTGGCCCGGCCTGACCGCCGCCCGGCCGGTCCAGGTGCCGCTGTGGCTCAGCGTCCTCGGCCCGCGCGGCAACAAACGCGCCCCCGAGGTGGCTGACGGCACGATCGGGCCGCCCCACCCGACGCTGCCGACCGCGACGATGGTCTCGGGCACCGTGCTGGACCCCGGCGAGGACCCGAGCTCCAGCCGCGTACGGGAGGCGATCGGCCCGTGGCAGGTCGTCGGCTGGCACACCACCTATGCCGTCCGTGGGGCGGCCGGGGTGGACGCCCTGCCCGGTGGCTCGCAGTGGCGGAAGGCCCTCGAGGGCCTGGCCTCCGAGGAGGAGCGCCACCTGCTCACCTTCGAGGGCCATGTCACCCACCTCTCCGAGCGTGACCGGCCCCTGCTGGAGCACATCGACGTCGACACCATGGCCGGCGATGTCTACGTCGGCACCCTGGTCGGTGATTCCGTCAGCGTCGGACGGAAGCTCGGCCGGCTCGCCGAGGCGGGGTTCCGCGAGGTCATGTACACGCCCGCCGGCCCGGACGTCGCCCGAGAGCTGCGCGCCTTCGCCGCCGCCCGCCCTTCGGGATAGCCGTACGGCAAGGTCAGGGGCTGGCGGCGGGCAAAGCTGGCGGCGCTGGTGGCAGGTAGCCGCGGGACCGCAGGTGCTCTATGGTCACGGCGGCGCAGGAGCGCACGTGCTCCTCGCTGGTCCGCGCCGCCGTGACGACATCATCCGCCTGGATCGCGTCGAGCAGCCGTTCCCGGTACTTCGCCTCGTTGTCCACCCACGCGGGCGCGTCGTAGTAGAAGCTGCCCTGGAGCACGCCGCCGAGGAACTCCAGGATCGCGTCGAGCCGCGGTGACTTTCCGGCGGTGGCGATGATCTGGAAGAACCGGCGGTCGAGGCTCCTGCGGCGGGCCTCGTCCTCGGTCGTGGCGATCTCACGGTGCAGCCGGGCCAGTTCCTCGGTCTCCAGCGGCGTGAGTTTGCGGACCGCACGCCGGGTCGTCATCCCGGACACCAGCGCGACGACCTCGTAGTGGTCCTCGATGTCCTCGACGGTGACCTCGGCGACGAACGCGCCGCGCCGGGGCACGGCGTCCACGAAGCCCTTCTGCGCGAGTTCGATGAGGGCCTCGCGGACCGGGGCCCGGCTGATCCCGAGCGCGTCGGCGACCTCGTCCTGATCGATCTTGCTGCGCGGCGGCAGCGCACGAGAGACGATCGCCTCCCGGATGAAGCTGGCCGCCTCGTCCTTGAGGTTGCCGTAGCGCCGCCGACCCGAGGCGAGCAGCCGGATCGCGCTCGGGTCGGCGTCACGTGTCGTCACTGAACCGCCGGACAGTCGCTCGATTCGGCGGTCTCGGCCGCCTCCCGCATGTACCTGACCACGTAGCCTCCGAAGTCCTCAAAGACGGCCGGATCGAGCAGACCTCCGACGGATCAATCCCCATCTTCTCCGAGCCGTGGCCGCCACCCGGCACGACTCTGGGCGTCGGAGGTCGACTCGGGCCGGCGGATGACGGAACTCGCGTTCGTGGTCCAGGGAAGCGGGTCGTTCCACACGTCGAAGGGGACGCCGCCGCCCGGTCAGCCGGGCGGCGGCGTGGCGATCGGAGGGCTCATGTCCGGCCGGTAGACCTTCAGCCTGCCGGTCCGTTCGCGTTTGGCCGCGTACATCGCAAGATCGGCCTGGTGGAGCAGGACGTCGGGGTCGGCCGGGCGGGCGGGCGAGTCGAGGGTGACCAGTCCGAGGCTGGCTCGCGGGGTGTAAGGCCGTCCCGCCAGCAGACACGGTGCCTGTATCGCTGCCGCGAGCCGTTCCCCGACACGGCGGGGACTGCGGAGTCCGTCGCCGTCGAGGATGACGGCGAACTCGTCGCCGCCGAGCCGGGCGACGGTGTCCACGGTCCGCGTTCCCGCCCGCAGCCGCTCCGCGCTGATCCGGAGGAGCTCGTCCCCGGCGGCATGCCCGAAGGTGTCGTTGACGTGCTTGAACTCGTCAAGGTCCAGAAACAGCACGGACAGCGACGTGCCGTCACCGGCGTCACCGGCGTCACCGGCGTCACCGGCGTCGTCGGGGTCGTCGGGGTTGCGCGTGAGTGCTCGCTGTAGTCGGCGGGTGAACAGGGCCCGGTTCGCCAGGCCGGTCAGCGGGTCGTGGAAGGCCTGGTGGTGCAGCTCCCGTTCCTGGTCCCGGATTCCGGCGAGTAGCCGGGCGTTCTCGACCAGCGTGACCATCTGGCGGACCAGCGCGACCAGCAGCAGCCCGGCGATGCCGCACGTCTCGAACCGGTCGACCTGCGTACCGATCGACAGCTTGCCGACCACCAGCAGGCCCGCCGCACCGAGCACCGCGTAGGGCAGCACCGCGTACGCCCACGTCGCCTGCGGGCCGGCCGGCGCCGGGCCGTCCGGCGGTGCGCGAGCCGGGAACGGCAGCAGCGCGGCAAGGAAGACCAGCAGGAAGGCGAGGCCGAATGTGACCACGCTCAACGGCGGCATGTCGAGCTGGTGCTGCGCGACGCGGTAGACGAAGACGTTGCTGGTGAGACCGTAGGCGAGCAGGCCCGTGCCGAGCAGCGCCAACGTCGCCGGGGAGCGCGGCCGGCGGAAGCTCGCGATCAGCACCACCGCCGTGACCAGGATCAGTACGGAGACCGAGTGGACCAGGGAGAGCAGGAACTCTCTGAGGTCGGGCGCACCTGTCCGGACGACCGCGGCGAGCACCGTCCCCCATTCCAGCAGGACGATCGAACCGACGATCAGTACACAGTCCAGCATGGTGATCACGTACCAGCGGGACGAGCCGCGGCCCTGCATCCCCGCCCGGCCGTCCACCGGGTCGGTGGGCAGCGACAGCAGCCCGGCCAGGGCCACACCGTGGAAAACGAGCAGGACGGCGTACCACCCCGAGGATACCCGGGGAGATTCACCACCCAGCACGGCTGTCGCCGTCGCGACGCTGGCGAGCGCCGAGCTGCCCGCCATGACGCCGATGAGCCGCCGCCAGCGCCGGTCACCGGGGCGGGTGCGCCGAGCGGTCCAGAAGCAGGCCGCCGCGGCGGCCACCTGGGCGGCGGCGTTGAGCGACATCGTGGCGACGACGCCCGGCCGCGGGCCCAACAGCACCGCGAGGGCGACCTCCAGCGCGAAAAGTACCACGGCGGCGACGGCCGCGCACCACAACAACTGCGGCGTACGGCCCGAAACGGTCGAACGCCGCAAATCGTGTGTGGCGTCCGTGACGCCACGGAGTTCGGACATCGTCCACATCCCTCGGGGGAAGCGTATCGATGTCGAACCGATTCGGATAGTTACGATGTTGGCGCCTGGCTGGGTCGGCTGCCCTACCCGCGGAGGTAGCGGCCGAGGGCCATGATCGGCCACAGCAGCCGGTAGCCGTGGTAGTTGATGTAGAAGTCGCCGGGGAACCCGGTACCGGTGAACTGGTCCTCGTCCCAGGAGCCGTCCGGCCGCTGGTGATCGGCCAGCCACCGGGCACCCCTCGCGAGGGCCCCGCTCACCTCGGGCTGGTCGCCCACCGTCAGCAGGGCCAGCATCGCCCACGCCGTCTGGGACGCGGTGGACTCACCACGGCCCGACCACTCGGGATCGGTGTAGGAGCGCAGGTCCTCCCCCCAGCCGCCGTCGGCGTTCTGGTGGGTGAGCAGCCAGTCCGCTCCCGCCCGCATGGCCGGATGGGACGGCTCCACCCCCGCGGCGCGCAGCGCGGGCATCACGCTGCCGGTGCCGTAGACGTAGTTGACGCCCCACCTGCCGAACCACGACCCGTCGGCCTCCTGGTGGTCCAGCAGCCAGTCCACCCCGCGCCGCGTGCGGTCGTCGCCGCCGAGGCCGGCCTCGGCGAGCAGCTCGACGACATGCGCGGTGACGTCCGCGGAGGGCGGATCGGTGAGGGCTCCGAAGTCGGCGAACGGGATCTGGTACGGGATGGTGCTGGTGTTGTCCGCGTCGTACGCGCCCCATCCGCCGTCGCTGGACTGCAGCCCGAACAGCCAGGCCACCGCCCGGCGCTCGGCGGCGTCCAGCTCGTCGCGCGCCGGGTGGCGCACCCGGCGCAGCGCGAGCAGAACCTCCGCCGTGTCGTCGGTGTCGGGGTAGGTGTCGTTCTCGAACTCGAACGCCCAGCCGCTCGCCGGGACGTCGGGATGGTTGACCGCCCAGTCGCCACGCCGGTGCCGGACCTCCTGGCCGAGCAGCCAGTCGGCGGCGCGGACCAGCGCCGGGTGGTCGGGCGCGATCGCGGCCGTGGCACCCGCGTCCGCGAGGGCGTTCACCGCCAGCGCGGTGTCCCAGACCGGCGACTGCGACGCCTCGACCATGCGGGAGCCGTCGGCGAGGGTGACGCTGTAGTCGTCGAGGGCCCGCAGCGCGGCCTTCAGTACCGGATGGTCGAGCTCGTAC
Organism: Parafrankia sp. BMG5.11; assembly: GCF_004337455.1. Lineage (NCBI taxonomy): Bacteria > Bacillati > Actinomycetota > Actinomycetes > Frankiales > Frankiaceae > Parafrankia > Parafrankia sp. BMG5.11. The sequence continues at coordinate 9,183 of NZ_SJXI01000039.1, forward strand.
CCGAGCAGCCGCAGCGCGATTATCGAATAGACCGCGGGTGGCTGAATCCCGCCGAAGCATCCGTCCGCCTCCTGGCGGGCGATTATCCACCGCTCCGCGGCCCGCAGCGCATGGTTGCGCATGGATCGAACGGGGCGCCGGTGATAGACGTGCAGCAGTCGGTCGATACCCAGGAAGATTTCTTTCGCGGTGAACCGCGTGCTGATTCTCTCGAGCACGCCGGAGGCTCCGGCGCCGGACCCGCCTCCGCCGGGCCCGGCGGAGGACCCGGCGGAGGCGGGTCCGTCCGGGTACAGCTCGTCGAGGTCGAACGGCGCCGGCCGCACCGGGCGGAGGGCGGAGACGACCGTCAGCGACACCAGGGTCTGGCGCGCCCAGGACCCGAAGGAGTAGATGTTCAGCGGTGCGCGGCGGGGGAGGAGCATGATCTCCGGGGGCAGCACCGGCAGGTCCTCCCAGCGCCACCAACCGAACAGCGCCAGCCAGATCCGGGTGAACACCCTGGTCGCGGGAACTCCGCCGTGGTCGCGGACCCAGGTCGCGGCGCTGAGCATGTGCGGTGCGGAGGCGTCGTCGCCGGCGAGGCGCAGGGCGATGTACGACTCGACGGTGGTGGACAGCTCGCCCGGGCCGCCGAAGTACTGCGGCCACGATCCGTCGTCGCTCTGCCGGGAGCGGATGAACCGGGCCGAGGCCGCCGTCACCTCGGCCGTGCGGATACCGAGGTACTCGCGCAGCAGGAGGTCCTCGGCGTCCATGCTCGTGTTCGTCTCGAGATCGAACTTCCACCAGCCCGTGCCGTCCTGCAGCGCGAGCAGGTGGTCGGTGGCGAGGCGTAGCGCGTGGGCGAGCTCGCTGCCGGCAGCCGCGGTGCGGTCGCGTGCGGTGGCGTCGCCGGCGCTGGTCTGCGTGGGAATGCTTTCCCGGGTGACACTGACGGTATCGGAAACGTTCATATCCGGTCCTCGCATATCGTTCATCACCAACGTGACAGGAGGTCGGTCGGATCCCTGGAACATGGCCGACCTGGGCGCCGAACGGGCGCGCCGGAGGGGCTCTCCGAACCGCGCCGCCCGAGTAGGGGCGCTCATTCACGCTGGCGCGCTCACATTGTTCAGGGTGCCGCGACAGACCTTGCTTTCCGGTTGTGCTGTTCCTGTGGTGCGGGTGGGTCAGCCGGTGGGGGGCTGGACGCCCAGTCGACCGAGGCAGAGGTCGACCGTCATGAGGAGATCGCCGAGGTCTGTGCTGCCCGAGCTGCACCACGCGCGGGTCGCCACCTGGACGGCCCCGAGAAACGTGACGGCGGTCAGCTGGGCGCCCAGACCGGGGTCGGGCGGGCCGTTCCCGGCAGTGGTGCCTTCAGGGGTGGCGTGTTCAGTGGTGGCGTGTTCGGCCGGGCTGGGCTCGGTCTCCTCCGCGAGCTCCACGGCGAGTCGGTCGCCGATGGCGACGAGACGGCTCAGGACCGCTCCCGCCAGGGGTGAGGAGCCGTCGAGGAGAAGCAGATGATCGGCGTAGTGGCGGAGCGAGTCGCCGTCCGGCGACATCAGCGTCCACGCGTCGAAGGCCGCGTTGCGCAGCGCCGTCAGAGGCGGCTCGTCGGCGGGCCGGCGGCGCAGTGCGGCCACGGTGAGATCGCCCATCTCGTCCAGCGGTGCGAGGGCGATCGCCTCCTTGCTCGTGAAGTAGCGGAACACGGTGCGCACGGACACCTCGGCCTGGTCGGCGATCTCCTCCACGGTGGCCGCCTCGTAGCCCTTCAGGTGGAACAGCTCGTGTGCGGCGTCGATGATCGACTGGCGGGTGCGACGCTTCTTCCGCTCACGCAGGCCCTCCGTGCGCTGGTCAGCCACGCCCGGTTACCTCCTGTCGCGTAGCGCTTCCGTGACCCTGGTGTCTTCGGCAAGCATACGCGCAACACCGGCAAATGGCAGACTCTGACAGATTTTTGACCCGCATGGGTCGTATGCCCGTTTGCGGGAGAGTGCTGGGGTGGGCCCCGCCCCCCGATCCACGGTGTCGATGGCGCCTGGTCGGCTGGGAGGGCGTGCGCCGACCGGGGCGCGGTGCTCGCCGCCATCGGTGACCCGGCCGTCCTGGTGGTCGACAGCCGCGGCAGGGAGGCCTATCTCGGGTCGGCCGACCGTCCCTCTTCTACTGCGGCGGCGGGGTGGGTGCCGCCTGGAACGCGCTGGCCCTGGCGGCGGTCGGCGGGCCGGACGCCGCCGTGTACGACGGCTCGATGCTGGAGTGGGCGGCGGACCCGGACCTGCCGCTCGTCCTCGGAGCGGAGATCTGACGCGCGGGCGGCGCCTGTTCCGACGGGACCCCTCCGCCGCTCGCGTGCGTTATTTGAACTGATGGTTGTAGAAAAAGAACTGCTGCTGATAGCCTGACCGACGTCCTCAGCGTGACGGGGAGAGAGACGGGCGGGGTGCGATGAGGCTCGGGGTCGTCTATCCGCAGATCGAGCTCGAGGGCGATCCGTCGTCGCTCGCCCGGTTCGCCCGGGCGGCCGAGGAGCTCGGCTACGACCATCTGGTCCTGTACGACCACGTCATCGGCGCCTCGCACGAGCGGCGTGACCCACCGATCCGGGGTCGGTACGGGGAACGGAGCCCGTTCCACGATCCCCTCACGGCCTTCGCCTACCTCGCCGGCCTGACCGAGCGCATCGAGTTCGTCAGCGGCGTGCTCATCCTTCCGCTGCGCCAGACCGTCCTCGTCGCCCGGCAGACGGCCGACATCGACCTCATGTCCGGGGGGCGGCTGCGGCTCGGCGTGGGGGCCGGGTACAACCGGGTCGAGTTCCACGCGATGGGCGTGGACTTCGCCAGCCGGGGCCGGCGACTGACCGAGCAGATCTCCTACCTCCGCCGGCTGTGGAGCGAGGAGCTGATCAGCTTCGAGGGCGAGTTCGACCAGATCGACCGCGCCAACATCGTCCCGAGGCCGACCCGCCGGATTCCGATCTGGTGCGGCGGGTTCGCCGAGGCGGCGTTCCGCCGGGCCGTGGCCCTGGCCGACGGCTTCGTCTTCGGCTACGGCCTCGATCAGCCGGCGATGGACGGCTGGGCCCGCCTGCGGGAACTGCTGGCGATCGCGGGCCGGCCGCTCGACGGCTTCGGCGCGCAGTTCGTCCTGCACGCACCCGGCCAGCCCTACACCGATCAGGAGATCACGGACGGGCTGCTGCGGCTGCGGGCGGCAGGCGCCACACACGCCTCGCTGTTCACGATGGGGCGCGGGCTCACCGGCGTCGACCGCCACATCGACTACATCGCGGAGATCATGAAGAAGGCCGAGGTCGCCCTGCGCTGAGCGGCCCTGGCCCGCTCCCGCGGGAAGCGGGCCAGGGCCGCCCCCGCTCCCGCGTCGGTGCGGGAGCGGGCCAGGGCCGCTCGTCAGCCGGGTTCCGCCCGCGGCGCGGCCGGGGCCACCTGTCCCGCGGGGGCCTGCTCACGCAGCACCGCCCGCTGGATCTTGCCGGTGGCGGTCTTCGGCAGCTCCGGAAGAATCGAGATCCGGCGCGGGTACTTGTACGCGGCGAGCCGCTCCCGGGCGAAGGCGGTCAGCTCCTCGGGAGTGGTGGCCGCGCCGTCGCGCAGCGACACGTAGGCCGCCACGGTCTCGCCGCGGTAGGCGTCCGGCAGGCCGACCACGGCGGCCTCGAAGACGTCGGGGTGCTCGTACAGGACGTCCTCGACCTCGCGCGGCCAGACCTTGAAGCCCGACGTGTTGATCTGGTCCTTGACCCGGTCGACGAGATAGACCCAGCCGGCGGCGTCGAGGACGGCGACATCCCCGGTGCGCAGCCGCCCGCCCGCCAGCGCGTGCGCCGACGCCTCGGGGTTGCGCCAGTAGCCGGGGATGACCTGCGGCGCGGAGATGACCAGCTCGCCCTCGACGCCCGGCGGCCGTGGCGCGCCGCTCTCGTCGGTGATCCACACGTCGACGTTCTGCATCGGCACGCCGATCGACAGGGTGCCGCTCGGGCCGTGCACGGGTGCCGCCGCGCCGGGGGGCACGGCGATGCCCCCGCCGGTCGTCTCGGTCATGCCCCAGATGTTGTGCAGGTAGGGCCCGAACCTCGACCGGAAGGCCTCCACCGTCGACGGCGGGATGGGCGCGCCGCCGGAATAGAGCCGCTGCACCGTGGCGAAATGCTCGGGGCCCGCGCCGTCCACCCGGAAAAAGGCGTTGAACGCCGTGATCGAACCGATGGTGGTCGTCACACCGTGGTCACGGAAGGCCTCGAGCACGACCGAGGGCTCGAAGCGGCCGCTCATGCTCAGTGTCGTGTCGTTCAGCAGGGCGATGCCCGCGTTCAGGGAAAGCCCGGTGATGTGGAAGAGGGGGGCGATCGCGAACACCACGTCGCCGGGCCCGAGAAGGAGCCAGCGGCCGTAGTTCAGCACCGAGTTCAGGAAGTTCCGGTGTGTGTTCAGCGCGCCCTTGGGTGGGCCCGTGGTGCCGGAGGTGTAGGTGAGGAAGGCGGTGTCGTCCAGGGTGGTCTCGACCGGCTCGGGGTGCTGCCCCCGCCGTCGCGTCAGGATCGCCGCCAGATCGCCGTCGGGTGACGGCGCGGGATCGCCGCCGGTGCCGAACACCCGCGGGTCGTCCGCCGTCTGGAAGTCGCGAGCGGAGGCGGATAACAGCCAGCGGACGGTGCTGCCCGCGAGCGTCTCGCGGGTCTGGGCGTCGGTCCCGCGGGCCAGGATGATCCCCGTGGTGCCGGAGTCGTCGATCAGGCGCCGCAGTTCGCGTCCGCGGTACATCGGGTTGAGTGGCACCGCGATGCCGCCGGCCTTCCAGATCGCCAGCAGGCTGATCGGGTAGTACGGCACGTTCTGCAGGTAGACGCCCACGCGGTCGCCCGGCCGGACGTCCCGTTCCTGCAGTTCGGCGGCGAGGGCGTCGGCGTGGGCGTCGAGTTCGGCCGCGCTGAGGGAGCCGTCGAAGTACCGCACCGCCGTCCGGCCGGGGTTACCGGCCACCCGGTCCCGCCACGCGTCGACGATCGAGGAGTGGGCGAGGCGCGGCGACGGGTCGATCCGCGGTGGGTACGCGGCGAGCCATGGCCGGGCGGTCGAGAGGACGTCCTCGCTCGCGGAATCGGTCGGCATTGATCAGCCCCTCGGGTCTGCGCAGGGTTCGGTCGGGCTTGACACCCCTCCGGGAGCTTATTAGCTTGAGCACCTATTGAACACTATGTCGCACATAATGCACGGTGGCGGGCGCTCTACGGCGACAGGTGATCCACAGTCGAGCGGCAGAGCGGCCCAGGTGGCCACCGCGGCCCGCGGGCGCCGTGCCGACGCGGTCCCGGTGCCGGCCAGCCGGGCGGTTCCGAACCTCTCCCAGTGACGGGGGCATGCGATGCACGAGCATGAGACGTACGACGTGGTGGTTCTGGGGTCAGGCGCGGCGGGGCTGACCGCGGCGCTCGCGGCGGCCGTGGAGGGTGCCCGCGTCGCCGTGTTCGAGAAGGCGGAGCTGCTCGGCGGCACGACCGCGCTGTCCGGCGGGACGATCTGGGTCCCCGTCAACCAGCCGGCCCGGGCGGCCGGCATCAAGGATTCCCGCGCGGACGGCCTGGCGTACCTGGCGAGTCTGTCGAACGGGATGATTCTCCCGGAGCTGGCCGAGGCGCTCGTCGACGGCGGTCCGGAGCTGGTCGACTTCGTCGAGCAGCAGACGGATCTCCGTTTCCAACTGGTCGAGGGCTATCCCGACTATCACCCGGAACGCCCCGGCGGCCGGCCCGACGGGGGACGGTCGATCGAGGTCGGGCTCTTCTCCTTTCTCGGGTTCGAGGAATGGGAGGACCGCATCGCGGGCGACACCTGCCGGCTGCTCATCCGCGAGATGCCCCTGGGCGGGGGCACCGGCGCGCTGGAGCCGGACGTGCTCGCCGAGCGGGAGAAGAACCGCGCGGAGGGCCTCGGCCGGGCACTGGTCGGCGGTCTGCTCCAGGCCTGCCTACGGCGTGGGGTGCACGTCGCCACCCGGTCGCGCGGCCTGCGGTTGATCACCGAGGGTGGTGCCGTCACCGGGATCGAGATCGGGACCCCCGACGGCGTCCGGTCGGTGCGCACGGGCGCGGTCGTGCTCGCCACCGGCGGATTCGAGTACGACCCCGATCTCGTTCGCGACTTCCTGCGCGGACCGCTGACCCGTGCCATCGGCGCGCCGTCCAACACGGGGGACGGGCTGCGGATGGCGATGCGGGTCGGCGCCCAGCTCGGCAACATGCGGGAGGCCTGGTGGGCCCCGGTCGTCAGCCTTCCCGGGCGCCGTCGCGACGGCGCCCGGAACGGGCTGCTGACCTCGCGGGAACGCGCGCTGCCCGGTTCGATCATGGTCAACCGCCATGGTCGCCGGTTCGCGAACGAGGCGGCGAACTACAACGCCTTCGGCGGCGCCTACCACCAGCTTGACGCGTCGAAGTTCGAGTACCCGAACCTGCCCAGCTTCATGATCTTCGACCAGTCGACCGTCGACCGGTTCGGTGTGTTCGGCGGGGCGCCCGGCGGCGCGGTGCCGGACTGGCTGGTGCGCGCCGACACCCTCGGCGAGCTGGCGGGCCGGCTTGGCCTCCCCGCGGCCGAGGTCGCGGCGACCGTGCGGCGGTTCAACGAGCATGCCCGCGCCGGCACCGACCCCGACTTCGGCCGCGGCGACAACGCCTACGACCGGTTCCCCGGCGGCCGGGTGCTCGATCCCGAATCGGTCCTCTCCACGCTGGGCCCGGTCGAGACCGCGCCGTTCTACGGCGTCGAGGTCGGGTCGTCGGCGCTCGGCACCAAGGGCGGCCCCCGGACCGACCGGGAGGGCCGGGTCCTGGACGTCGACGGCGACGTGATCCGCGGGCTCTACGCCGCGGGGAACGTGATGGCGAGCCCGTCCGGCATGGTGTACGGCGGTGCCGGGGCGACACTGGCCGTCGCCGGGGTGTGGGGTCTCTACACCGGGCGAGCGGCGGCGCGTGACCCGGCGTCCGGCGCCCGGTCGCCGGTCCTGAGCGAACGATCCGGAAGCTGACCCGAAGCCAGTAGATCACCGGGAATTGGGGCGAAGAGCGAGACAATGACTGAGACCTTAGAGAATCCGGCTGAGACGATCACCGCGCGGGACGCCGAGGACATCTTCGCCGGATGGCTCGCCGACTTCGCGGCGGCCCTGCGGAGCGGATCCGCGTCCGACCTCGCCGCGCTCTTCCTCCCGGAGGCGACCTGGCGGGACTTCATGGCCTTCCCCTGGGACTTCCACCACACGGTCGGGCGGGAGGAGACCGCCGCCCGTCTCACCGAGCTGGCGAAGTCCTGGAACGCCGCCGACTTCCGGCCCAGCAGGGAGCAGCCGCCGGTCGTCACCGACGGCGCCATCAACGCGTTCTTCGACTTCACCACCACGGACCGGATCGACCGTGGCTATGTGCTGCTCGTACCGAGCGCGGGGCACTTCGTGGTGTCGATCCTGCAGACCCAGGTGATAGGGCTGCAGGCCCATCCGGAACGGGTGCGTCACCACCGCCGGGACGGCAAGGTCTACGGGATCGTGCCCGACCGCACCCGGTGGTCGAGCGACCGCGAGAAGGAGATCGCCTTCGAGGACAGCGAGCCCGCGGTGCTCGTGCTCGGCGCGGGGCACAACGGGCTGGCCATCGCGGCCCGGCTCGGCGCGCTCGACGTGCCGACGCTCGTCATCGACCGCGAGGCCCGGGTCGGGGACACCTGGCGCAAGCGCTACGCGTCGCTGGCCCTGCACAGCACCGTCTTCGGGGACCATCTGCCCTACCTGTCGCTGCCGCCGTCCTGGCCGGCGCACACCCCGAAGGACAAGTTCGCCGACTGGCTGGAGTCGTACGCGAACCTGCTCGACCTCAACGTGTGGACGTCCACCACGTTCCTCGACGGGCACTTCGACGAGGACGCCCAGCGGTGGACGATCCGGGTCCGGCGCGGCGACGGCTCGGTCCGGGAACTGCACCCGCGGCACTTCGTCGTGGCGGGCGGCCTGTTCGGATCCCCGAAGATCCCCGCGATCAAGGGGATCGAGACCTTCCCCGGCATGACGGCGCACTCGGACGAGTTCCAGTACGGCGCCGACTTCGCGGGGAAGAAGGCGCTGGTGATCGGGGCCGGCGTGAGCGGCCACGAGATCGCGCACGACCTGTACGAGCACGGCGCGGACGTCACGCTGCTGCAGCGCAGCGCGACCTACGTGGTGAGCTACGAGTCCTACCACCGGTACTGGTCGACGCTGTTCACCGAGGACATGCCCTACACCCCGGACTTCGCGGACCAGATGACCTACTCGTTGCCCAACGAGCGGGTGGACGAACTCAACAAGAAGCTGGTGAAGCTCGCCGCGGCGGCCGACCAGGATCTGCTCGACGGTCTCACCGCGCGGGGCTTCAAGCTCGAGTGGGGCCCGGACGGCACCGGCATCATCGGCGCCCACATGTCCGGCAAGGACGCCTACCAGATCAACATCGGCGCGTCCGAACTGATCGCGGACGGCCTGGTGCACCTCAAACAGGGCGTCGAGGTGGCCGAGGTCAGGGACCGGACGGTGGTCTTCACCGACGGCTCGACCCTCGACGTCGACCTGATCGTCTTCGCCACCGGCTACCACCAGTTCTGGGGCCACATCAAGCCCACGCTGGGCTCGGCGGCGGACCGGATCGACAAGGCGTACGGCCGGGCCGCGGACGGCGAGTACGCGAACACGTGGCGTCGTTCCGCCCAGCCCGGGCTGTGGTTCGGCACCGGGTTCATCCGGATGGCCCGCTTCTACACCCGGTTCACGGCACTGCTGATCAAGGCGATCGAGGTCGGTGTCGAGCCGATGAACCCGGACCGGGCCGACGGCGACTGATGGCCGCCATCGACGTGCACAAACGGGTCGAACCCGGGACCGTGGCGCTGCTCGACCGGCTGGCGCGCTGGGACCTGACGAGCATCGCGACGATCCGGCGCTCGTACGCGGCGGTCGGCCCGCCGCCCGCCCCCGAGGATCCGCGGGTCCGGCGTCGCGACCAGGTCATCCCGGGCATGGACGGCCGTCCCGACGTCCGGGTGCGCTGGTACCGCCCCGCCGACGCCCCCGCCGGGGCGGCGCTGCCCTTCCTCCTCTGGCTGCACGGCGGCGCCTACATCATGGGGAACCTGGACGAGAACGACGACCGCCTCGACCGGATGGTCATCGAGCTCGGCTGCACCGTCGCCTCGGTCGACTGGCGGCTGGCCCCGGAGCACCCCTACCCGGCGGGCCTGGAGGACGCGGAGACCGTCTGGCGCCGGGTCAGCGCGAACCCGGCCGACTTCGGGGTCGACCCGGCCCGACTGGTCCTGGGCGGGGCGAGCGCGGGTGCCGGTCTGGCCGCCGGACTGTGCCTGCGGCTGCGGGACCTCGGCGTCCCCCAGCCGGCGCTGCAGCTGCTGATCTACCCGATGCTCGACGACCGTGAGCTGACCCCCTCGATCCGCGCGATCGAGGACCCGGGCCACTGGGGCCTGTGGCATCTGCGGGCCAACCGGTTGTGCTGGGCGGCCTATCTCGGGTCGCTCGAGGGCGGCGAGGTCCCGCCCAGCGCGGCGCCGGCGCGGGCGGAAGACCTCACCGGGCTCGCGCCGGCCTTCCTCGGGATCGGCGACGTCGACGGGTTCGTGGACGAGAACGTCGCCTACGCGGCACGCCTGTCGGCCGCGGGCGTGCCGACCGAGCTGCACGTGTACCCCGGGGTCATCCACGGCGGGTTCGGTGCGCCGCCGCGCACCCCGCGCACCGCGCAGTTCCTGCGGGACGTCTACGCGGCGCTGGCCGCCGCGTTCGTGCCGGCGGACGGATCCCAGGAAGCCGGCGAGCGGCCCTGATGGCCGGGAAGAACCTGGCGGACGTGGCGAACCTGGCGGACGTGGCTGGCCTGGCGGAGGTGGAGAGCAGGCTCCGGCGGCTGGAGGCACGGCTGCGGGCGGCCGAGGACCAGCTGGAGATCCTCCGCCTGCTCAACAGCTACGGCCCTCTGGTCGACAGCGGGTCGGCGGAAGAGGCGGCCGACCTGTGGATCAGCGGCGGCGGCTACGAGTTCGGCGTCCCGGCCGGGAGCGCTGTCCGGGTCGAGGCGCCGCAGGGCCTGGCGGATCTCTACCGGACCGAGCCGCACACCGGGCTGGTCGCCGCCGGCGTCGCGCACCTCACCGCCCCGCCTCGCGTCACCGTCAGCGGTGACACGGCGGAGGCCGTCGGCTATTCCTTCGTGGTCCTCAGGGAGGATGATCGGTGGTTTCTGTGGCGGGCCGCGGTCAACCACTGGACGCTGCTGCGCACACCTGCCGGCTGGCGGATCCGGGACCGCCGCAACCGCGTCCTTGACGGCTCACCCGAGTCGCAGGCGATCATGCGCCTGGTGCGGGGGTGAGAGCCCGCGCCGCGCAGCCGGGCGCTGACGGGGCCGGATACCATCAGCCCATGGCCCGAGCCGACCAGACGGAGATCGTCAAAGCGCAGCCTGGGAGCCAGACGCTCGCGCGCGGTCTGCGGGCCCTCATCGCCGTCACGGAATCCGGGACGGGCCTGACCACCCAGGAAGTCGCGGAACGGCTTTCCATCCATCGGTCGATCGCCTACCGGCTGCTTCAGACATTCGTGGATTTCCGGTTTCTCACCCGTGCCGACAACGGCGTCTACCGGCCGGGCGCGAGGCTCGTGTCGCTGTCGGACGCTTACCTGCCGGGCCTGCGCGAGCTCGCCCTGCCCTCGATGCGGCGGCTGGCCGAGCGACTCGGCTCCACGATCGCGCTCTTCGTCGCCGAGGGTGAGGAAGCGGTCGCGGTCTCGCTGGTCGAACCCACCAACACAACTCATCACCTGTCGTTCCGCGCCGGCATGCGGACCCCGCTGGACCGGGGGTCAGCGGGCTACGCGCTCGCCTCGGCGCTTCCGCCGCAGCCCGGCGAGCCGGCCGGGGTGAAGCTCGCGCGCGAGCTCGGCTTCGCGGTCAGCAGCGGTGAGATAGAGGCCGGGGCGCACGGCGTCGCGGCGCTCATCCCGACCCGGCCCTCCAGCCCGCTCATGTGCCTCCACCTGGTCACCTTCCGCTCCGAGGTGGCGGCCGGCGCGGGCCCGGTGATGGTGCAGGCCGCCGGCGAGATCGGCCAGCTCTTCGACGGCGGTGACCGGTTGTCGGGCGCCCGGGTGCCCGGGCTCGGCCAGGCCGGCTAGCCGATGTCCGGTCGATCTTGCCGTGACGATGTCGTCGTCCGGCTTTCGTCGTCGTCCGGATACCGATTGTGACCTGACGGAGTGCTCGCGGACGGACGTCGTGCGTGGCGCTCGAACACGGCACGAGGCCGGGCGGGCGGGCGCGGCACGAGGCCGGGCGACGGCCGGCGGGTGCGGGGCGGGCACGGAACCACGGCGCCAAGGCTGTGGGAACAAGATCTATGCAGCCTGAATCCCGCCGCCCAGCGATGTGTGGCGGCTCAGTGAGTCCGGGCTCTCACTCAATCGCCACGGTTGCTCGACACCGCGCATAAGGCCCAGCCGACGTGAATGCCGATCGGTCCCGGCCTGCGCCCCGGACCCCAGCACGCCTGCACGCCTGCACGCCTGCCACCCGCTCGACACCACGGCCACCACGGGCCACGGGCCACGGGCCCAAGTCCAGTCCAGGCCAGGCCAGGCCCAGGCGTCAGCGCCCGGCGGTCGTGTTCTCCCGCGCACCGCGTTCTCCGCCTGCCCGCGTTTCCCGTGATTCCTATGTTTGGCGCGCCCACTGCCTCGTGGCGGTGGGCGCGGCTGCGCCGCTGCGCCGTGCCCGCCAGCCGCGGGCCGGACGGGCGTGCACGCGGGCCGCCGCTTCGGTCTTGACACCTCAGAACACCGATCCTACTGTGCATATGTCGAACACTCACGTTCTATAGTTCGCACACGAGTCAGGGTGTAGCGCGAGTCGGGGCGCAAAGCGAGTCAGTGCGCAGCGTGAGGTCAGTGCGCATCCGTGGGCCAGGTCGGCGTGAGTGGGATGCGGCGTGAGAGAGGGATGGGCCAGGCGCGTGTCGGAGTACGAAAGCATCTGGAGTGATCTTCAGGGCGTCCCGTTCTCGCAGGGGTACCTGGACGTCGCGGGCGTGCGGACGAGATACCTGCACGCCGGTGATGAGAGTGGACCGGTGCTCGTCCTGTTACACGGCTCGGGCGGGCACGCCGAGGCCTACGTCCGCAACCTGGAGGCCCACGCCCAGCATTTCTCGACGTGGGCGATCGACATGCTCGGGCACGGGTACACCGGCCGGCCCGGGCACCCGTTGGAGATCGCGCACTACGTGGAGCACCTGCTGGCGGTGCTCGACACCATCGGCGCGGACCGCGCCCACATCAGCGGCGAGTCGCTCGGGGGCTGGGTGGCGGCCCGCGCGGCCGTCGACCATCCGGACCGGGTCGACCGGCTGGTGCTGAACACCGCCGGCGGGTCGCAGGCGGATCCGGTCGTCATGGCGCGCATCCGCACGCTGTCGATGGCGGCGGTGGAGGACCCGACGTGGCCGACCGTCCAGGCCCGGATCAAGTGGCTGATGGCGGACAAGACCCGGGGCTACGACGATCTCGTCGCGAGCCGACAGCGCGTCTACCGGCAGCCCGGCTTCACCGCGGCGATGAGCGACATCATGGCGCTGCAGGATCCGGCGATCAGGGCGCGTAACCTGCTCGGCCCGGCCGAGTACGGCGCCATCACCGCACCCACGCTGGTGCTGTGGACGAGCGACGACCCGACCGCAGACGTCGAGGAGGGCGGCCGGATCGCCTCGATGATCCCGGGCGCCCGCTTCGAGGTGATGCCCGGCTGCGGTCACTGGCCCCAGTACGAGGACGCGAAGACCTTCAACCGTCTGCACCTCGACTTCCTGCTGGGGCGCTGACCATGGCCGCGGACCTCCCCGGTACCGGACCAGCCGCCGGGCCCGGAGCCGTCGCCGCCGCGCCGGCCGTCGTGCTGATCGGGGCCGGCCCGGTGGGGCTGACGCTCGCGAACCTGCTCGGCGGCTACGGCGTGCGCACCCTGGTGGTCGAGGAGCGGGAGACGCTGATCGACTACCCGCGCGGGGTCGGCCTGGACGACGAGTCGCTGCGCACCTTCCAGAGCACGGGCCTGGTCGACCGGATCCTGCCGCACACGAACCCCAACCAGGTGATGCGGTTCGTCGACGCGAAGCAGCGCGTGCTCGCCGAGATCGCGCCGACCAGCCAGCCGTTCGGCTGGCCGAAGCGCAACGGCTTCGTCCAGCCACTGGCGGACGCCGAGCTGCTGGCGGGCCTGCGGCGGTACGAGCACGTCGAGGTCCGCTGGGGCCACCGGATGGAGTCGCTGGAGCAGACCGCCGACGGGGTGACGGTGGGGCTGTCCGGGCCCGCCGGCCCCTCGACCGTCACGGCCGGCCACGTCGTCGGCTGCGACGGCGGGCGCAGCGCCACCCGGCAGCTCATGGGGGTGTCGTTCGAGGGCACGACGTCGCCGACGCGCTGGCTCGTGGTCGACATCCGCCCCGACCCGCTCGGCCGGCCCAACGTGGACGTCGGCGCGGACCCGGCGCGCCCCTACGTGTCGGTGTCCATCGCGCACGGCATCCGCCGGTTCGAGTTCATGCTGCACGCGGACGAGGCCGACGAGGCGGCGGAGGACCCGGAGTTCATCGCCACGATGCTCGCCCGGTTCGTCCCGCGCCCGGACCGCGTCAACATCATCCGGCGCCGGGTGTACACGCACCACTCGCGGATCGCCGGTTCCTTCCGCGCCGGGCGGGTCCTGATCGCCGGCGACGCCGCCCACCTGATGCCGGTCTGGCAGGGCCAGGGCTACAACAGCGGCATCCGGGACGCGGCCAACCTCGGCTGGAAGCTCGCCGCGGTGGCGAACGGCCTCGCCGGCGACGCCCTGCTCGACACCTACGACGTCGAGCGCCGCCGGCACGCCCAGGCGATGATCGACCTGTCGACGACCGTCGGGCGCATCATCTCCCCGACCAACCGGCGGGTCGCCACCGTGCGGGACTGGATCGCCCGGACGGCCTCCGCCGTGCCCGCGCTCAAGCAGTACGTCGTGGAGATGCGGTTCAAACCGATGCCGCGGTACGTCGAGGGCGCGGTCGTGCACACGGAGCCGATCCGGGCGAACTCGCCGGTCGGGACCCTGTTCATCCAGCCGCGGGTCGACACCCGCGAGCGCGAGAACGTCCGGCTCGACGACGTGCTCGGGCCCTGGTTCGCCGTGCTGTGCTGGAACAACGACCCGTACGAGCTGCTCGGCCCCGAGACGTTCGCGAGGTGGAAGGCGCTCGGCGCGACCTTCGTCGCGTTGCGGCCGGTCACCCAGCTGCACTGGGCGGACCAGGACCACCCGGACGTCGTGGTGGTCGGGGACCGGACCGGCGCGCTCAAGTCCTGGTTCGACGCGCACGAGGAGTCCGTGCTCTTCCTGCGGCCCGACCGGTGTGTGTCCGGCGCCTGCGTCGCTCAGCTGACATCCGAACTGGCCGCGTCGCTCACCGGCGCGCTGTCCCTCACCCCGGGAGCCGAGGATGGCGCTCGCCCTCTGCTGCATGTCACACAGCCCGCTGCTCGGCCTGCCCGGCCCGCCGCCGTCTCTCCTGGCTGACGTCGGCACGGCGCTCGCCGCCGCCCGGGACGTGGTGCGCGAGTACGACCCGGACCTGGTCGTCCTGTTCGCCCCGGACCACTACAACGGCTTCTTCTACCGGCTCATGCCGCCGTTCTGCGTCGGCACCGCGGCGCGCGGTGTCGGCGACTACGGGACGCAGAGCGGCGAGCTCGACGTCCCCGCCGAGCTCGCCTACGGCCTCGCGGAGGCGGCCTGGGCGGCCGACGTCGACGTGGCCGTCTCGACCGGCATGGACGTCGACCACGGCACGGTGCAGCCGCTGGCGGCACTCTTCGGCGACATCGCGGCCCGTCCGGTGGTCCCGGTCTTCGTCAACTCCGTGGCGGTCCCGCTGGCGCCGCTGCGGCGGGCCCGGCTGCTGGGGGCCGCGATCGGCCGCTACCTGGCCGGCCTCGACCGGCGGGTGCTCGTGCTGGGGTCGGGCGGACTCTCGCACGACCCGCCCGTCCCGAACCTGGCCAGCCCGCCGGAGGTGCTCGAACGCATCGTGCACGGACGGCCGCCGACCGCCGGTGAGCGGCAGGCCCGGCAGAGCGCGGTGATCGAGGCGGCGGCGAGCTTCGCCCGCGGTACGGCCGACCTGCGACCGCTCAACCCCGAGTGGGACCGGCGGGTGCTCGACGTCCTCGACCAGGGCCGGCTGGCCGAGCTGGACGGGTGGACCAACGACGGGATCACCCGGGAGGGCGGCAATTCCGCGCACGAGATACGCACGTGGGTCGCCGCGTTCGCGGCGCTCGCCGCAACGGGGCCGTACCGGGTGCGGACCAGCTACTACCGGCCCGCGCCCGAGCTGATCGCCGGCTTCGCCGTGCGGACGGCCGTCCCGCGATGAGGCCGGCGTCCACCCGCGGGCGGTGCTCGCCCCGACGATTCCGAGGTGCCGTGTGACGGGCAGAGATGTGACAGGCAGGTCTGTGACCGGCGGAGTGGGACGCGACGCGATCGAGGCCGCCGTCGCACGGCTCGACCGGGCGGCCGTCGAGCACGTTCCGTGCGCGCCGGTCGCCGACCTGATCGGCCCGAGCGACATCGACGCCGCCTACGCGGTGCAGTCGGCGCTCACCGCGCTGCGGGTGGCCCGCGGCGCGCGGGTCGTCGGCCGCAAGATCGGTCTCACCTCGCCGGCCGTCCAACGCCAGGTCGGCGTGGACCGGCCCGACTTCGGCGTGCTCTTCGACGACATGAACTACGCCTCGGGCGCCACGGTGCCGTTCGGTCGGCTGCTGCAGCCCCGGGCCGAGGCCGAGATCGCCTTCATCCTCGCCGCGGACATCGTCGACCCGCAGCCCGCCGCCGTCCGGGCGGCGGTCGGCAGCGCGGTCGCGGCGATCGAGGTCGTCGACAGCCGGGTCGCGGACTGGCGGATCCGCATCACCGACACGGTGGCGGACAACGCCTCCAGCGGCGTCTTCGTGCTGGGCGACCGGCATCTCACCCTGGACGAGTTCACTCCGGCCGACGTGTCGATGCGGATGCTGCGCAACGGCGTGACGGCCAGCACCGGGACGGGGCGGGCGTGCCTCGGCGACCCGCTCAGCGCGCTGGCGTGGCTCGCGCGCACGGCACTGGACTTCGGGGATCCGCTCCGGGGCGGCGACATCGTCCTTTCCGGGGCGCTCGGTCCGCTGGCCCCCATCGAGCCCGGCGACGTGATCCAAGCCGAGGTCGGCCCCCTGGGCCCGGTGACGGCGACGTTCGAGAAGGAAGGCTGAAACCGTGCAGCAGGTGGCGATCATCGGGTCGGGGAACATCGGTACCGACCTCCTGATCAAGATCAAGCGAAGGTCCGAGTCGCTGAGCGTGGCGGCCATGGTGGGGATCGACCCGGAGTCCGACGGCCTCGCCCGCGCCAGGCGGCTGGGCGTCGCCACGACGTCCGACGGGGTGGCCGGTCTCCTGGCGATGCCCGAGTTCGAACAGGCCGGCATCGTGCTCGACGCGACGAGCGCGAACGCGCACCGGGCGAACGCGGCGGCGCTGGCCCCCTACGGCCGGCGGCTGATCGACCTCACCCCGGCGGCCCTCGGGCCGTTCGTCGTGCCGGCGGTCAACCTCGACGAGCACCTGAGCGCCCCCAACGTCAACATGACGACCTGCGGCGGGCAGGCCACCGTCCCGATCGTCGCGGCGGTCTCCCGGGTCACCCCGGTGGCCTACGCGGAGATCGTCGCCACGGTGGCGTCGAAATCGGCCGGGCCCGGCACTCGCGCCAACATCGACGAGTTCACCGAGACGACGGCGCACGCGCTGGAGTCGGTGGGCGGCGCGCGGCGCGGCAAGGCCATCATCATCCTGAATCCGGCCGAGCCGCCGCTCATCATGCGGGACACCGTGCTCTGCCTGGTCGGCGACGTCGACCGGGAGGCGGTCACCGAATCGATCCACCGGATGATCGCGGACGTCGCCGCCTATGTGCCCGGCTACCGCCTGAAGCAGGACGTGCAGTTCACTCCCGTGGACCCGGCCGAGATGCGCATTCTCCTGCCGGACGACACGGTCGACGTCCGCTGGAAGGTGAGCGTGTTCCTCGAGGTGGAGGGCGCCGCCCACTACCTGCCGGCCTACGCCGGCAACCTGGACATCATGACGTCGGCGGCCGTACGGGTCGCCGAGCGCATCGCCGGATCCGAGGTGACGGCATGAGCGGGCCGAACATCTATCTGCAGGACGTCACCCTGCGGGACGGCATGCACGCCATCCGGCACCGGGTCGACCCGGAGCGGGTCGGCGCCATCGTGGCCGCTCTCGACAAGGCGGGCGTCCGGGCGATCGAGGTCACCCACGGTGACGGGCTGGCCGGCTCCAGTCTGACGTACGGCCCCGGCAGCCACACGAACTGGGAGTGGATCGAGGCGGCGGTCACCAACGCCTCGCAGGCGACCATCACCACGCTGCTGCTGCCGGGCGTGGGCACGATCGCCGAGCTGCGCCGCGCGCACGCGATGGGGGTCGGCTCGGTCCGCGTCGCGACGCACTGCACCGAGGCGGACGTCGCCGCCCAGCACATCGCCGCGGCGCGCGAGCTCGGCATGGACGTCTCCGGCTTCCTGATGATGAGCCACATGGCCGAGCCGGCCGAGCTGGCCGCCCAGGCCAAGCTGATGGAGTCGTACGGGGCGCACTGTGTCTACGTCACCGACTCGGGCGGCCGGCTGACCACCGACCGCGTGCGCGAGCGGGTCCGTGCCTACCGCGACGTCCTCAGCCCGGACACCCAGATCGGCATCCACGCGCACGAGAACCTCTCGCTGTCGGTCGCCAACTCGTTCGCCGCGGTCGAGGAGGGCGCCTACCGCGTCGACGCGTCGCTCGCCGGCCAGGGAGCCGGCGCCGGCAACTGCCCGATCGAGCCGTTCGTCGCGGTCGCGCTGCTGCTGGGCTGGGATCTCGACTGCGACCTGCTCGCGCTGGAGGACGCGGCCGAGGACCTGGTCCGGCCGTTGCAGGACCGTCCGGTCCGGGTCGACCGCGAGACGCTCACGCTCGGCTTCGCGGGCGTGTACTCCAGTTTCCTCCGGCACGCCGAGATAGCCGCCGAGACCTACGGCGTGGACGCCCGCAGCATCCTGATCGAGGCGGGCCGGCGAAAGCTGGTCGGCGGCCAGGAGGACATGCTCGTCGACATCGCCCTGGCGATACAGCCCAAGTAAGCCCGCGACAACGGGCGGATGCCCGCAGGGCGGGTTCGTCGCCGCGCCGCCTCCGCTCTTCCTTATCCCCTGTGTCGTGCCCCCACATGCTGCTTTTCGTGTGCCCGAGGAGGCCATGGTGCCCACCAACGACATCCCGGTGTTCGACGCCGACAACCACCTGTACGAGACCAAGGACGCGCTGACGAAGTTTCTCCCGGCCCGCTACAAGGGCGCCGTCGACTACGTCGACGTCCACGGCCGGACGAAGATCGTGGTCCGGGGGCAGATCAGCGACTACATCCCGAACCCGACCTTCGACGTGGTCGCCCGCCCGGGCGCGCAGGAGGACTACTACCGGCACGGCAACCCCGAGGGCAAGTCCTACCGGGAGATCTTCGGCGCGCCGGTGCGCTGCATCGACGCCTGGCGGGAGCCGGCCGCCCGGCTGAAGCTCATGGACGAGCAGGGCCTGGACCGCACCCTGATGTTCCCGACGCTGGCCAGCCTCATCGAGGAGCGGATGCGGGACGACCCGGACCTGGTCCATGCCGTCATCCACTCGCTCAACGAGTGGCTGTACGAGACCTGGCAGTTCAACTACGAGGGCCTCGACCGCATCTTCACCACCCCGGTGATCTCCCTGCCGATCGTGGAGAAGGCGATCGAGGAACTGGAGTGGGTGCTGGAGCGGGGTGCCCGGGTGATCCTCATCCGTCCGGCGCCGGTGCCCGGCCTGCGCGGCGCGCGCTCGTTCGGGCTGCCGGAGTTCGACCCGTTCTGGGAGCGGGTGCAGGAGGCCGACATCCTGGTCACGCTGCACTCGTCGGACAGCGGCTACGACCGGTACTACAGCGACTGGACGGGCACCAGCTCCGAGATGCTGCCGTTCAAGCCCAGCGCGTTCCGGATGCTGCAGGCCTGGCGCCCGGTGGAGGACGCGGTGGCGGCGCTGGTCTGCCACGGCGCGCTGTCCCGGTTCCCCCGGCTGAAGATCGCCGTGGTCGAGAACGGCAGCAGCTGGGTCGCACCGCTGCTGCTGTCCATCAGGGACCTCTACAAGAAGCTGCCGCAGGACTTCGCGGAGGACCCGATCGAGGTCATCAAGCGGAACATCAACATCAGCCCGTTCTGGGAGGAGGACCTGGGCGCGCTCGCCGAGCTCATCGGGGAGGACCGGGTGCTGTTCGGCTCCGACTACCCGCATCCCGAGGGGCTTGCGAGCCCGCTGACCTACCTTGACGAGCTCAAGCACCTGCCCGAGGCGACCACCCGCAAGATCATGGGCGGCAACCTCGCCCGGCTGATGAACATCTCGGTCCCGGCCTAGCCGGACCGGCTCCCCGGGGACGGATCACGGACCCGTCCCCGGGACACCTCGCAGGGCGGCGCGCCCACCGGGGTGGGAGCGCCGCCCTGCGAGGACGCCGCCCGAGCGGACCCGGGCTCAGGGTGTGTGGGTGTGACCGGGTCCGGTCAGCGGGCGCGGCGTGCGCTGAACGCCGCGGCGCTGTGGGTCGGTCGCGAGCTGGACCGCTTCGCGGGTGACGGGCCGGCCTCGTGCTCGGGTGAGCTGGTACGAGCCGTGACCGCGGGCGATCGGGACGCCGTGGACCGCCCGGCGCGGCGGCCGTGGTCGGCGGCGCGGCCGCCGTGGTTGCCGGCGGGGCGGCGTCCACGCCGTCTGCCCGTTCGAGGCGTCGGCTCGGTGCCGCGGTCTTCACCGACCGGCCGGCGCTGGGCTGGAGTGCTCCTGGTCTCCGCCTGTGCCGCGACCACGGGGCTGCTGAGCGACCGGGCGCCGGGGGCGAGCGTGGCGAGTATCGGGTGAGCGGCGGAGGCGACCCGGGTGGTCGTCGGCCTGATGCCGGCGGCGCGGGCCAGTTGCGTGACCTCACGGATCTGCTCCGTGGTCGCCAGGGTGATGACGGTGCCACTGTTGCCGGCACGCGCGGTGCGCCCGGAACGGTGCAGGTATGCCTTGTGGTCGGCCGGTGGATCGGCGTGGATCACGAGTGCCACGTTGTCGACATGGATGCCGCGGGCGGCGATGTCCGTGGCGACCAGCGCCGAGGCCCGGCCGGTGTGGAAGTCGTCGAGGTTGCGGGTACGGGCGTTCTGGCTGAGGTTGCCGTGCAGCTCGACCGCGCGCACGCCGGCGCGGTTGAGCTGGCGGGCCAGAGCCTTGGCGCCGTGCTTCGTGCGGGTGAACACGACCGCGCGGCCCGGGGCGCTGGACAGGTCGACGAGCACGGGAAGCCGGCTGTCCCGCTCGACGTGCAGCAGATGGTGCGCCATCGTGCCCACCGGGGACTGGGCGGAGTCGGCCTCGTGTACCGCGGGCCTGCTGAGGTACTGGCGCACCAGGGTGTCGATGGCCTTGTCCAGGGTCGCCGAGAACAGCATGCGCTGCCCACCGGCCGCGGTCTGGCCGATCAGCCGGCGCACCGCGGGCAGGAACCCCAGATCGGCCATGTGGTCGGCCTCGTCCAACACGACGATCTTCACCTGGGCCAGCGAGCAGCGCCCCTGCGCGAGGAGATCCTCCAGCCGGCCGGGGCAGGCCACGACGATGTCGACACCCCGCCGGATCGCGGCCACCTGCGGTTCCTGACCGACGCCGCCGAACACGGTGCACGAGGTGAGGCCGGCCGCGGCGGCCAGCGGTCGCAGCGCCGTGTCGATCTGCGCGGCGAGCTCGCGGGTGGGCGCCAGAACCAGCGCGCGCGGAGCCCCGGCCCGGGCCCGGGGCCCGCCGGACAGCCGCGCGACCACGGGCAGGAGGAACGCGAGCGTCTTGCCGGACCCCGTGCGGCCGCGGCCGAGGACGTCACGTCCGGCGAGCGCGTCCGGCAGCGTCGCCCGCTGGATGGGGGTGGGGGTCTCGATGGTGAGACGGGTGAGAACATCGGTCAGGCGCGCAGGCACGCCAAGATCGGTGAACGAAGACAAGAAGAATCTCTATCTGTGCGGGTGTCCCGCCGACAACCGGGGATCCGAGGATCTCGGCCGGTTACGCGCGGAGCGGAGGCCCGATGCTGAGAAGCGGGTGCTACGACGCGCGGACAACTCGCGGCAGGAGCTCGACGAGCTGATGGAGCCATCATAGCCGGTCCGTGCGCCGCATCGGTGCCCACCAGTGCGGTGAGGTCGTCGGCGGGCAACGGGCCGTCGCTGGTGGCCGCGCCAGCGGTGGGCCCCACCCAGGGTGCGTCGCACCCAACAAAGCCCTACTGGGTGGCGGCGGCCGTCGACCCGCTCAGCGCGGCGCAGATGCCGCCGTCCACGAGGATGTCGACGCCGGTCACGAAGCGGGCGCTGTCGGACAGCAGGAAGGCGACGACGTCGGCGACGTCCTGCGCCTGCCCGATGCGGCCGAGCGGAGTCTGGTCCACCAGGGTCTGCATGATCGTGTGGGTCTCGGCCTCCTGCCGGCCCTGCGGAGTGTCGATGATCCCCGGGGAGAGGGAGCAGACGCGCCCGCCGAGCGGACCGACCCGCACCGCCTCCTGGCGGGCGAAGCGCTGCACCCCGCGCTTGGCCCACGAGTAGGCCATGCCGGGGTCCTCGACGACGGGCCCGAGGGCCTCGTGCAGGCGGTCGAGGAAGTTCTCGTCGAGCGGGTCGTCCAGCACGGCGTCGGCGGCCGGGTCGGCCTCGCTGATCTGCAGGTACGGCGCCATGGAGGCGAAGCACACCAGCGCCGTCCCGGCGGTGGTGAGCGGGCGCAGGGCCGCCGCGAGCAGCGCCGTCCCGACGAGGTCGACGGCGAAGATGCGGCGCCAGTCGGCCATGGTCGGTGAGATGCCCGCGGCGTGCGCGACGGCGCGCAGCGTGCCGAGCTCGCCGGCCCGTGCCGCGAGCCGGTCCAGTCCCTCCCGGTCGGTGACGTCGAGGACGAACGCCTCGACGGTGGTCGTGCTCGCCGGCCACCGCTTCGCCAGCGCCGTCACCGACTCGTCCCGGTCGACGAGCAGCAACGCGTCGACCGTGCCGTCGAGGCGCTGCGCGCAGGCCAGGCCCATGCCGCGACCGGCACCGGTCACGATGCCCACCGTCCCGGCGGCCCGGGTGCCATTCCTGGTCAAGGCTTCTCCACTCCCTTGTGCGAGGTGACCGCTCGAAGCGTGGTGCGAGGACCGCCGACGGCGGGGCGCCGGCCGGGTGCTCCCGGACCGGGCCCGCGCACGTCGGCGGGCGGCCTACACGCTGAGCGTGCGGATCGGATCGCTGCCGTCCCAGTCCTGCGCGGCCTGGCGGACCAGCGTGGCGATGCCGTCCGTGGCGGCCGTGACCTCCATGATCTCGACGATGGTCGCGGGCCCGGCCGGCGGCTCGACGTAGGCGTAGCGAGCCGCGCCGTCGCCGTCACCGGACCACACGACGGGCCACCCGGCGGCCGCCACGGACCGCATGGTGGCGTCGAAGTCGTCGGTCCACCAGGCCAGCTGGTGGAACCCCTCGTGCCCCGCGTGCAGGAACTCGGTGTAGATGCTCGGGGTGTCGTCCTCCTGGCAGATCAGTTCGACCTGCAGGTCACCGGTGTTGCTGAAGGCGATGGACAGCGGGGCCGAGCAGGACCGGCCCCGGTAGAGGCCGGTCTGCGTCTGTCCGCGCAGGACGTACCAGGGGCCTACTCCCAGCTCCAGCCAGCTGCGCACGGCCTGATCGATGTCGCGGACGATGTAGCCGATCTGGCGGGCGGCGCCGGGCAGGACGGCCGGCCGGGCGGCCACCTCCGAGGTCGGGGTCATCGGTGCTCCTCTGCGTAGACGGACGTGCGGGACGGGCCGTTCCCGGCGCGCCGGGGGGACCGGGCGTGCCGTCTCATGGCTCCAGCACGACCCGGATGGCGCCCGACTTCCGGTCGCTCGCCACCCGGAACGCCTCCTCGGCCTCCTCGAGTGGGAAGCGGTGGGTGATGAGGGTGCGCGCGATCTCGGGGTCCTCGGCGAGCATGGCCGCGGCGTCATCCATCTCGCGGCCGCCGCCGTGGCGGCAGTAGCCGAGGGAGGACAACAGGCGGCCCTCGCGGAGGAAGACACTGAGCCAGTCGACCTCGATGGTGCCCATGTAGACCCCGATGGCGACGACGGTGCCGCCGGGCGCCAGCAGCTCCACCGCGCGGGCGAGGCTGGCCGGGCTTCCCGCCGCCTCGATGATGACGTCGTACTCGCCCTTGGGCGGGCCGCTGGCGCCGAGGCGCTCGGCGGCCTCGATCTGGTGCGGATAGCGCGCCTCGATGGCGATGTCGGTGATGCCCTGCCGGCGGGCGGCGGCGACGGCGAGCAGGCCCAGCGCGCCCGCGCCGACGACGGCGACCCGGGCTCCGGGGGCGGCGCCGGAGATCCGGACGCCGTGCCAGGACACCGACGCCGGCTCGACGATGGAGGCGTCGCGCACGTCGAGGCCGGCCGGCAGCGGGACTAATCGGGCCGTGGGCACGCGGAACTGCTCGGCCATGCCGCCGTCGGCACTGAAGCCGAGCGCCCGCTCGCCGTGGGTGGGACAGCGGTTGTAGTTGCCGTTCAGGCACTGCTCGCATTCCATGCAGCCGAAGAGCGCCTCGACGATGTAGGCGCTGCCGTCCGCGCGCACGCCCGCCAGCTCGTGGCCGAGGATGTGGCGGCTGCCCTGGCTGATGTAGATCAGGTCGGAGCTGCAGATGCTCGCCGAGCGGACCTGCAGGACCTCGCCGGTGCCGGGCGGCTCGTCGAGGTCGACGAGCTGCACGCCGCCTTCGGCTGCACGTACGGCTTTCATGGACGCTCCTTCGCGGGTTGCGGGACGGCGGGGCCGGTCGTGCTGCCGGCCAGGGCTGCCGGTGACCCGGAGTGCCCGGCCGGCGTGTCACTGATCCCGAGGTAGGACTGCACCAGCAGGTCCGCGTCGACATCGGCGGTCCGCTGCGCCCAGGCCACCCGGCCGACGGCCATGAAGGCGATGGTGTCGGCGAGCGCGACCACGTCGTGGGCCTTCTCCTCGACCAGCAGGATCGCGGTCCCGGTGGCCCGCAGTTCCTCCAGGGCGGCGTAGACCTCGGCGACGACGAGGGGGGCCAGGCCGAGCGAGGGCTCGTCCACGATCAGGACGGCGGGGGGCTTCACCAGCGCCGGCGCCAGGGCCAGCATCTGCTGCTCGCCGCCGGACAGGGATCCGGCGAGCTGGCCGCGGCGTCGGCCGAGCACCGCGAAACGGCGGTAGGCGGCGTCCCGGTCATCGGCCGACGGGAGCCACAGGGAGAGGTTCTCGTCCACGGTCAGGGCGGGGAAGATGCCGCGGCCCTCGGGGATGAGGAAGGCGCCGTGCCGGACTCTGCGGTGCGGTGGCAGCCCGGTGACGTCCTGGCCGCCGAGCCGCACGGTGCCCTGCGTCACCGGGACGCCGCCGGTGACCACCGCGCAGATCGTCGACTTGCCGGCCCCGTTGGCCCCGATGAGGGCGAGCACCTCGCCCGCCCGCAGCGTCAGGCTGACCCCGTGCAGCACCTCCACGGCGCCGTAGGCGGCGTGCACGTCACGCAGCTCGAGCACGGTCGAGGCACCGTCCGAGGCCTCGGTGTCCGGCGCGCTGACCGGGGTCACGCTGTTCGGGGTGGTGCTGACCGGGGTCGCCGCCGTGGCGGCGGCCTCCCGGCGCAGCGCCCGCTGCTCCCGCCTGCGGCGACGCTCGAACCGCTGCTGCGCGGTGAGCGCGAGGATGCCGTCGGAGTTCTGCGCCAGGTTGATCGCGGCCAGGCCGGAGAGCACCTGCGGCAGGTAGGACGTCTCCGCGACGTGGCTGAGGATCTCGGGGCTGACGGCGGCGCTCAGCCCGGCGATCACGGCCGCGGCCGGGCGGCGCACCCCGAACAGCACGACCGTGGCGAGCCAGAACAGGCCCGTCTCGACCGGATAGTCGAGGTGGGTGATGCGCCCGGACGAACTCGCGAGCAGCACCCCGCCGAAGCCGGCGATGGCCGCGGACAGGGCGAACACCGCGGTCTTCGTGCGGCCCGCCGAGATGCCGATGGTCACCGCGCCCGGCTCCGTGGAGCGCAGCGCGGCCATCGCCCGGCCGGAGCTCGACCGGATCAGGTTGCTGACCAGGAGAAGAGCGAGGCCCAGCACGACCGCCAGGAAAATGATCATTGAGCGGGGGTCGGCGAGGTCCACCGGTCCGAGGGCGGGCGGGCGGAGCACCCAGCCGCCGAAGTCGTTCCGGCTCACGCCGCTGAGCTGGAAGAACAGGTTCTGGCAGAGGTACGCCAGGGCCAGGGTCGCCAGCGCCAGGGGCAGCCCGCCGAGCCGACGGGCGGGCAGCGACACCAGCACGCCCATCGCGGTGGCGACCGCGGTGCCGAGGAGCAGCGCGACCGCGAACGGCCAGTGGTGGCTGACCGCCCAGCCGGCCGTGATGCCGGCGGCGGTCACGAACGCGGCCTGCGCGAGGCTGACCATCCCGCCGACTCCGGTCACGACCGTGAAGGAGAGCAGCACCAGCGACAGCGCCAGTCCGCGGATGATGAGTGACTGCCAGTACTCGTCCGCCACGAACAGCGCGAAGACGAGGATGGCGACGCTCCACACCGTCCACGCGATGACCTTGCGCCGCTTCGACTCCGTCCCGTAGGACGGCGGCGGCGGGTCGTCGTCGGCGTGCGCGCCGGCCCGCCGGCTGCGGTCCACGGCGAACACGAACAGCAGCCCGAGCAGCAGGATGAACGGCACCGACGTGCTGAACCCGGAGATGTTCTGGGCGAAGTCCGCGTAGCCGACGATGAGGTTCTGCAGGACGCCGATCAGCAGGCCGCCGGCGAGCGCGAGGGGCATCGAACGGAACCGGGCGAACACGACGGCCGGCGTCGAGATCAGCACGACCGTGGTGAACACCGGGGTGTTGAGCGTGAAGATCGGGGCGACCAGCACACCGGCGAGCCCGGCGAGGAAGCTGCCCAGCATCCACGACACGGCGGAGGTCCGGTCGGGATCGATGCCGCGCAGGGCGGCCAGGCTCCGCCGGTCCACCACGGCCCGCATCTGGAGCCCGAGCCGGGTGCGCTGCAGCAGGACCCACAGACCGACGGCCGTGAGCACCGCGGCGCCGAAGACGGCGATCTGGTTGCTGTCCAGCAGCACCCCGCCGAGCGTCCACGTCTTCTTCGGGGTCGGCCCCAGGCCGGGGATCAGGAACAGATCCTCGATGCCGGCGATGTCCAGGTGGAACCACAGGTTCAGCCGGCTGGAGATGAACAGGCAGAGCCCGGGCACCGCGATCAGCAGCCCGATCGGTACCACGATCTTCACGGCCACCGGGGCGTGTGCGAGCCGCCGGTAGACCAGCCTGTCCAGTAACAGGCCCAGCAGCGGCGCAAAGACAAGAATGGAAATGATCGCCGCGGGGACGACCGGCACGCCGGCGGTGACATTGAGTTGTACGAACAGATAGGCGGTGGCGAAGGCGACCGCACCGTGCGCGAAGTTGAAGATGCCCGACGTCTGATAGGTCAAGACCACGCCGGCCGCCAGGATGGCGTAGAGACCGCCGGCGACGGCGCCGCCGACGATGAGGTTGAGGAACTCCTCCATTGTGTGGCCCTTCGATGGAGATCCGGTCTGGCGGTCAGCCCAGGTAGGCCGCTCGGACGGCGGGGTGGGCCTGAATCTCGTCCGGTGTGCCCTCGGCCAGGACGGAGCCGAGGTTCAGCACCACGACCCGGTCCGACTGGCCCATGACGAAGCCGACGTCGTGCTCGACGAGGACGACCGCCACGCCGGTCGTCCGCAGGCGCTGGATCTGCTCGCCGAAGAGCTCCGTCTCGTGCGCGGACAGCCCCGATGTCGGCTCGTCGAGCAGCAGCAGCCGGGGTCGGTCGGCGATCGCCCGCGCCAGCTCCACCAGGCGGGCCTGGCCGATCGGCAGCGCACCGGCGGGCTTGTGCCGCAGGTCGGCCAGCCCGCAGGCGGCGAGCACCGACAGTGCGTGCTCCCGCCGCTCGGCCTCGCGCCGCCGCCGCCCGGGCGCGGCGAACAGGTCGGCGAGCAGCCCGCCCCCGCCGCCGCGCCATTCCATGGCGGTCAGGACGTTGTCCTCCACCGAGAGGCGGCTGTACAGCTGCGCGCGTTGGAAGGTACGACGCACGCCGGAACGCGCGCGACGTTCCGGGAGCTGCCGGGTGACGTCCACTCCGTCGAGGAACACGGCGCCCGACGTGGGCGGCGTCAGGCCCGAGATGATGTCGAACAGGGTGGTCTTGCCGGCGCCGTTCGGGCCGATGAAGCCACAGACCTCGCCGGGGTCCACCCGCAGGGACACATCACTGATGGCGGTAAGACCGCCGTAGCGCTTGGTGACGTGGCGGACCTCCAGTGCCGGTTCCGTGGTCACCCCGGCGACGCTGCTGTCGGTGCTGGTCGCAACCACACCCACTCCTTTCCGCCCCTGCGGGCCCGTTACGGTCCAGGAAGCGGGGGACAGACCGGCCCCCGTGCGGACTGGGACTCCCTCCGCGGGCGGAGGGATGTGGTTCCGCCCTCCGCCCGCTTCGCACGGGTGCCGGTCTAGTTGGTGTAGGGGTTGTTGCAGACGAGCGGGACGGCGAGCGAGTAGTGGCCGTCCTTCAACTGAGTGGAGGCACTGCAGGGCGCGCCGTAGAAATGGTTCTCCGGCCACGTCGTCTGACCACTGAAGATGCCGTCACCGTAGTGATAGTCCGGGCTGTTCATTGTGCTCAGGAACTTGTCGACGGTGAGATCCTTGCCGGTCGCCTTGAGACCGGAGATCAGCATGTCGGCGGAGATCCACCCCATCGCCGAGGTCAGCGACAGCTTGGCGCCCTTGCCGTACTTGTTGATGTCGTCGGTCATCTGGCGCACCGTCGGGTTGCCGGTCTCCTCGAACGGCAGCCACTGGACGGCCGTGTAGGTCTTGTTCAGCGCCTCCAGGCCGGTCAGCCGCGGGTCGTAGCCCACCGAGCTGGTCTGGATGCCCTGGTAGCCGGCGGCGGTCAGCGTCTGGGCCAGCGCGGTCACGTTCACGAAGTCGGTGACGTGGTAGACGAGCGCCGGCGGCTTGCCGTGGTTGGCGGTCATGATCTGCCGGACCAGGCTCGACGGGTCCGAGGGCGGCTGCCCGTACTGCAGGGTGGTGTTGGTCATGACGACGTCCAGCCCGGCCCGTTCCAGGGCGTCCTTGGTGTCGGCGACGCCCTGCTTGGCCGAGGCGTTGTCGACACCGAGCATGACGACGCTCTTGTCCGAGCTCTTGGACAGCAGTTCGACGTACGGGCCGACCTGGATCGAGTTGTACTTGTCCGGCAGCAGGCAGCCGGTGAAGCCGAAGGTGTTCGCCCGGCCGCAGAACCCGCTGTTGATCGACCAGCCGAACGCCGGCACCACGTTCTCGCACAGCGCGTCGACGTAGCCCGCCATCGTGGTCATCACCGGCGCCGCGGCGAAGACCTTCTCGTTCTCGGCCAGCTTCTTCCCGGCGTCGGCGTTCTGCTGGGCGTTCTGCGCGTCGTCGAGCATGCCGCTGTAGTCGATCGTGCGGCCGAACACGCCGCCCGCGGCGTTCTCCCGGGCGAACCGGGCCTGGGCGCCGAGGTCCGTCTCCTGGTAGGTGGAGGTGCCACCGCCGCTGAGGGTGCCGAGCCCGCCGACCTTGATGCTGGTGGGGGTGATCCCCCGGGTCGGGTCGGGCGAGGGGCCGGAGCAGGACAGGGTGCCCGAGACCGGGAGGGTCTTCCAGGTGGCCGGCTGTGTCGCGGAGGAGCGCGAGAGTGTCGCCGTCGTCCCGGTGTCCGTGCCTGGTGCCGTCGCGCTGGTGTCGCCGCCGTCCCCGCCGCTCCCGCAGGCGGCCACCAGGGCGAGCGCCGCCGCCAGCACAGGTAAGAGGCCTTTCCTCGGATTCATTTCTTGGACGACCTTCCTCTGGGTAGTCGCTGCGCGGGCGGCCCGGCCGTCGCGGCGCTTTCCGCGACGACGGCCTCTTCGGCGCAGCCGAAATCCGCGGCGCGCCGGACCGCGCCTGCGGAAGTGAAGTTGAACGAGCGGCTGATACTGCCCGCCGGTCGGTTGGAATCCCGGGGACGCCAAATAGAACGCACTGCGGCGAAGCGTCCCGTGGGGCGACCGTGAATACGGCCGCCGACGGTGTGTGGTGGCTGAAGTGGCCGCGACAGGTCGGCTGCGGTCCAGTACGCGGCAGTTCCACCTGCCGGCGTCAGCCGGCAGGCGAACAATTACTGGACCGCGCCGGCGCGACTGCCTGTCGGTTCGGCCGGAACGTGTGGGAAGGCTTACATTTTCCGATCCGGAAGTCAAGAGGCCGGTGGTTATGACTCTGGGCGGCCGATCGGTCGCCTTGCGCAGGTGTGTGCGGCCGGTCTCCGCCTGTCGCCCGCCTTGCCGGTTTCTCCCGGAAATGCCGCTTTCGGTTGGTTATTCCGCGCATTCCCGTCCCCAGGCGAGGAGGGGGTACCGGAGGGCTCGCTGCGCGGGACCTGGCGCAGGCCGGTGTGGACGAGTCGGCTGCCCGCCTGTCGCGGGTCCGCGTCCGGGGCCGCGGTCCCCGTCCGGGGAGGGCGGGTCCGGTGGCCTGTGTTCGCGTGCGACGTGTGCGACCGCGTGCCGGTGCGGGGTTGATCGATCGGCGGCCCCGTGGCCCGGTCCGTCCGTCCCGCCCGCGGCCCGTCCGTCGGCAAGGCTTGCTGTTCCACGCCTGGTAGGCGGGCTGGTTGCCATCGGTCGACCGCCTGCGACCGTTCGGAAGGTGCTTGCTGTCCGCCCGGAGAGCGTCTACATTATCGTCAACTTTCCAGACATGATCGTCGATTTTTTTTCAGGATCATGTCAGTTTTGGTGCAACGGGCTCGTCGGCAGGCCGGCGAGGGGCACCGGCCCGACGACCGCGCGCAGCGGCGGCAGACCGGGACCC
Source organism: Parafrankia sp. BMG5.11 (assembly GCF_004337455.1). Lineage (NCBI taxonomy): Bacteria > Bacillati > Actinomycetota > Actinomycetes > Frankiales > Frankiaceae > Parafrankia > Parafrankia sp. BMG5.11. The sequence goes on from NZ_SJXI01000039.1 coordinate 39,417, forward strand.
CGTGAACAGGTGAGCGGTGATGGAGATGCCGAAGGTGAGCGGGTGCCGGCGGGCGCCGACCGAAGCCCGCCCGCACACCCTGGCCCGAGGCGGATGCGGGCGTGGGGTTCGACTACGTCGCCGGACCTGGCACTCGCAGTGCACCAACCCGATGGCCCTGGAGGAGTACCGATGACAGCAGTTCCCCAGCCGAAGCCGGCGGCGGAACCGGTCTGGAGCTCCGGCGCCGACAGTCAGCTCAGGACACAGCGCTGGGACGACGACCTGCCGCGCTCACGCCGCGGGGCCGAGACAAGGGCCCGACTGGTGGAGGCCGCGAAGACCGTCTTTGAGGAGAAGGGCTTCCATGACGCGCGGGTCTCCGACATCGGCGAGCGTGCCGGCCTGACCCACAGCGCCTTCTACCACTACTTCGACTCGAAGGAGGACATCCTCCGGGAGGTGGTCACCGCCATAGATCATGCTCTCAATTCGGGGATGGACGTCATCCTTGATCCTTCTTCCACCGCCACACCGCGGGAGCGCCTCACGAAGGCGATCCGGATCCGTTTCGAGGCACACCGCAAAGAAGCGCGGATCATGAACGTCATCGAGCAGGTGGCGCGGTACAACGAGCCGATCAGCGCCCTCTGGACCGAGCTCTACCAGCGGCACTGCGAGGAGATGGCCGCCTCGATCACGCAGCTCCAGCGGCGCGGCCTGGCGGACGCGACCCTGGACCCGGTCATCGCGACCGACGCACTCGCCACGATGACACTGCGGTTCGCCGAACAGTCACTCATGCAGGACGGCTCCAGATACGACTTCGATGTCGCCGTCGACCAGATCACCAAGATCTTCATCAATGCGCTGCAACTTCGTGACCCCAAGAAGCGCCGCCGGCGCGACGACAGCGGCTAGTACGCCCTGTCCCGGCGCGACCGGCGTCCCGGCTGATCAGCGGACTCCAACCAACGACACCAGCGGGGGACCGTTCCCGCGATCCGATGTCGACACCGCACGCGACTCGGTGTCGAGACCAGATCACCCGCTCTCCCGCACCACCAGACGGCACCCGCCTCGCGTCCCCGGGCGGATACGGACCACAACCCACCCGCGACGTCACGCCCGCACAGGTATCTCCTCGGGCGGCGTCGCCGAGAACCTGACGTGGCGGTCTGACCAGGCGTGAGCGCTGCTCCCGGTGGCGGACAGAACGTCGTCCAGCTCCTGTTGTGAAGAGTGTGGGAGAGGCGGGGCGCGGGATGCGGACTCCACCGTCACGCCTACCACCCACCACCACTTACCGGCGTACTTCCGCTACACCAGGGCGTACTTCTGCCTGCGGGCGAGAGGAGATCACCGTGACCGCGGTGACCGATGTCAGGTCCGAGTCCAGGATGCTTGTGGACGGCGAGCTCGTCGAAGCCGACTCGGGCAAGCGATTCGACAACATCAACCCCGCGACCGAACAGTTATTAGGGCAGGTGGCGGACGCCTCCCCGGCGGAGATGCGGCGGGCGATCGCGGCCGCCCGCCGCGCGTTCGACACCACCGACTGGTCGACGAACCATGCCTTCCGCAAGCGTTGCCTCGAACAGCTGCAGGACGCGCTGGAAAGCGAGCGGGAGGAGCTGCGCGAGGAGCTCATCCTCGAAGTCGGCTGCCCACGGATGGTGACCGGCGGTCCACAGCTTGATGATCCTTTGGAGAGCGCGCTTCGTTACCCGGCGAAGCTGATCGACGAGTTCCCCTGGGAGTCGGATCTCCCGGACGGCATGGCGATGGGCGTGCTCAACCGGCGGCGGGTCCGGAAGGAGCCGGCCGGTGTGGTCGGCGCCATCGTGCCGTGGAACTTCCCCTTCGAGGTGGCGCTCAACAAGCTCGGCCAGATCCTCGCCACCGGGAACACGGTGGTGCTCAAGCCCGCTCCGGACACCCCGTGGAACGCCACCCGCATCGGTCGGCTGGTGGCCGAGCGTACGGACATCCCGCCCGGCGTGGTCAATGTCGTCACCTCCTCGGACCACCTGGTGGGGGAGGAGCTGACGCTCTCTCCGCAGGTCGACCTCATCTCCTTCACCGGATCGACCACCGTCGGGCAGCGCATCATGGCGAAGGGCGCCGCGACGATGAAGCGGGTGTTCCTCGAGCTCGGCGGCAAGTCCGCGACGATCGTCCTCGACGACGCGGATCTCCCGAGCGCGCTCATGGCCGGCCTGGGGGTGTGTTACCACGCCGGTCAGGGCTGCGCCGTCCAGACCCGGATGCTGTTGCCGCGGTCGCGCTATGCCGAGGGCGTCGAGGTGCTGAAGGCCGCCTTCGCGGCAGTGCCCTACGGCGATCCGCAGCGCCCGGACGTGATGATGGGCCCGCTGATCTCGGCCAAGCAGCGGGCTCGCGTGCTCGGCTACATCGAGAAGGGGGTGGCGGAGGGCGCCACGCTCGCGCTCGGTGGCGGTCGGCCCGAGCACCTGCCCACCGGCTGGTACGTCGAGCCCACCTTGTTCACCGATGTGGACAACTCGATGACGATCGCCCGGGAAGAGATCTTCGGGCCGGTTCTCGTGGTGATCCCGTTCGACGATGACGACGATGCCGTCCGGATCGCCAACGAGAGTGTGTACGGACTCAGCGGCGGTGTCTTCTCCGGATCCCTGGAACGGTCACTCGCTGTGGCCCGCCGGGTGCGCACCGGGGGAATGTGCGTCAACGGCGGCACGCCCTACGGCGCCGACCTGCCCTTCGGGGGCTACAAGCACAGCGGGATCGGCCGGCAGAACGGCACGCTGGGATTCGAGCAGTACCTGGAGACCAAGTCCCTCGCCTGGCCGAAGGCCTAGTCGCGGCCCGCGGATCCCGCAGGTGCCGGTGCTGCTGGTGGAGTCATGACGCCGGCACCACCGGCACCCACCGGCGGCGACGGTAACCGCCGCACTCTCCTTTCCCGCTTCGGTACGCGACCTGCGGCCCACCGGCACGCTCGGCAGGGCCGGAACCGCACGGTCCGCCGCCGGCGGCGTGCCCGGACGGACACCGTGACGACGACCCCCGCGGATGACGTCGAGGCGCGAGGCATTCATGAAAGCCGTACGTCCCAGTGAAGGGGTAACCGTGTCACTCGCCAGCCATTTAGGTGACGTCTACTATGACCCTTACGACTTCCAGATCGACGCCGACCCCTACCCGGTGTGGCGGCGGATGCGCGACGAGGCGCCGCTCTACTACAACGAGAAGCACGACTTCTACGCGCTGAGCCGCTTCGAGGACGTCGAGCGCGCCCTGAGCGAATGGGGTACCTTCCTGTCCGGGCGGGGCACCCTCCTGGAGATCATCAAGGCGAACGTCCCCATACCACCCGGGAACATCCTCTTCGAGGATCCTCCCGTGCACCACGCCCACCGCGGTGTCATGGCCCGTGTGTTCACGCCGAAGAAGATGAACGCCCTCGAGTCGAAGGTCCGTGAATTCTGCGGGCGTTCCCTCGACCCGTTTGTCGGCACCGCTGGCTTCGATTTCATCGGAGACCTCGGTACGCACATGGCGATGCGCACGATCGGCTATCTCCTGGGTATTCCGGAGGAGGACCAGGAGGCGATCAGAAGCCTCTTCGACGACAATCTTCGTATCGAGGACCCGGATAATCCGAGGCCACCGGACATCGGCATCGACGGCGCGTTCGTCGACTACATCGAATGGCGGGCGGAACATCCTTCGGACGATCTCATGACGGAACTCATGAATGCGGAGTTCGAGGACGAGACCGGGACCGTCCGCACGCTGACCCGCGATGAGGTGATCGCCTACATCAACCTGCTGGCCGGTGCCGGGAACGAGACGACGGCACGGCTCGTCGGTTGGGTCGGGAAGCTCCTCGGTGAACACGCGGACCAGCGCCGCGAACTCGCCGCGGATCGATCGCTGATTCCCAACGCGGTGGAGGAGGTGCTGCGGTACGAAGCGCCCTCCCCGGTACAGGCACGGTACATCGAGCGCGAGGTGGAACTGCACGGCCGGACGATACCCGCGGGCAGTGTCGTTCTTCTTCTGAACGGCTCCGCCAACCGGGACGAGCGCCGTTTCCCCGATCCTGACCGTTTCGACATTCACCGCTCCGTGGGTCGCCATCTCGGCTTCGGCTACGGCATCCACCACTGCCTCGGTGCCGCACTGGCCCGCCTCGAGGGCCGGGTGGCGCTGGACGAGGTGCTCCAGCGCTTTCCCGACTGGGAGGTCGACTGGGACAACGCGGTCCAGGCTCGCACCTCGACCGTGCGGGGCTGGGAGAAGATGCCCGTCCGCATCGGCTGACCGACCGTTTCGGCGTCAGAGTCCTCGTACCGTTTCGCCGCCGCAGCAGGGGAGAGGGAAAAATGCAGCAGTCGGACATGATCCTGATCAGCATTGACGATCATTCGATCGAGCCCCCGGACATGTACAAGCGGCATGTTCCGGCGAAGTGGCTGGACCAGGCGCCGAAGGTCGTGCGCGGTTCGGAAGGCGCGGATCTCTGGGTGTTCCAGGGCCAGGCGACCGCGACGCCGTTCGGCATGGCGGCGACCGTCGGCTGGCCCCGGGAGGAGTGGGGATTCCATCCCGGCTCGATGTCCGAGATGCGGCCGGGCTGCTTCGACGTCCACGAGCGCGTCCGTGACATGAACGTGAACGGCGTGCTGGCCTCGATGTGCTTCCCGACGATGGCCGGCTTCAACGCCCGGACCTTCAGTGAGGCCGCCGACAAGCAGATTTCCTACATCATGCTCCAGGCGTACAACGACTGGCACATCGACGAGTGGTGCGCCACCTACCCCGGCCGGTTCATCCCGCTGGGAATCGTCCCCATGTGGGACGTCGACCTGGCGGTCGCGGAGGTCCGGAGAATCGCTCGGAAGGGGTGCCGCGCGATCAGTTTCCTGGAGGCGCCGCACGGGCAGGGCTGGCCGAGCTTCCTGTCGGGCTACTGGGATCCGATGCTGAAGGCGATCGTCGACGAGGACATGGTGCTCTGCCTGCACATCGGCGGCGCCTGGGACATCGTGAAGCTGGCTCCCGAGGCGCCAGTCGACCATTCCATCGTGATACCGTCGCAGCTGACGATGCTCACCGCGCAGGACCTGCTGTTCGGTCCCACGCTGCGCCGGTTCCCGAAGCTGCGGGTCGCTCTCTCCGAGGGTGGCATCGGCTGGATCCCGTTCTATCTCGACCGTATCGACCGGCATTTCCAGAACCAGACGTGGATCGACGGTGACTTCGGCGGGAAGCTTCCCTCCGAGGTCTTCCGCGAGCATTTCCTGGCCTGTTTCATCACCGACCCCGCCGGCCTCAAGATGCGGCACGACATCGGCGTCGACGTGATCGCCTGGGAGTGCGACTACCCGCACACCGACACGACCTGGCCGGAGTCGCCGGAGTTCGTGTGGAACGAGCTGCAGACCGCCGGCGTCCCGGATGCCGAGATTCACCAGATCACCTGGGAGAACAGCGCCCGCTTCTTCAACTGGGATCCTTTCAGTCACGTCCCGAAGGAGCAGGCGACGGTGGGGGCGCTGCGCGCGCAGGCGGCCGACGTGGACGTGACGCGGATGTCGCGCGCGGAATGGCGCCGGCGCAACGAGGCCGCCGGAGTGGGCCGGGTGGAGGCCGACGGGCTCCAGGACGTGGGCGGGGCTCGATGACCGGTGTCATGGAGGGTGTCCGCATCCTCGAGGTCGCCGAGCACACCTTCGTGCCGGCGGCCTCGGCCCTGCTGGCCGACTGGGGCGCGGAGGTCATCAAGATCGAGCATGTCGAGCGCGGCGACGCCATGCGCGGGCTCGCCTCGGCCGGGGTGGCTGCCGTGCCGGCGGACGTCCACGTGCTGCTGGAGCACTCCAACCGCGGGAAGCGCAGCCTGGGCCTCGACCTGACCTCCGCCGAGGGTCGCGATCTGCTCTACCGGCTGGCCGCGACGTCCGACGTGTTCCTCACCAACAAGCTGCCGAAGGTGCGGGCGAAGCTGCGGATCGACGTCGAGTCGATCCGCGAGCACAACCCGCGCATCATCTACGTGCGCGGCACCGGCCAGGGCGAGCGTGGCCCCGACGCCGACCGGGGGTCCTACGACTCGCTCGCGTTCTGGGCCCGCGCCGGGATCGCGTCGGGCCTGACCCGTCCGGAGTACGGGCACGTGCCGAGCCCGCCGGCCCCGGGCTTCGGGGACTCGATCGGCGCGATGACGATCGCCGGCGGCATCATGGGCGCTCTGTTCCACCGGGAGCGGACCGGTGTCGCCAGCATCGTGGACGTGTCCCTGCTCGGCACCGGCCTGTGGGCCATGGGCCAGGCGCTCGGGCTCTCGCTGGTGCTGAACATGCCGTGGGAGCCGCTGCCGCTGAACGCGATGGCCAACCCGCTCGTCGGCAACTACCTCACCAAGGACGGGCGCTGGCTGGCGTTCTCCTGCCTGCAGGCGGGCCGGTACTGGCCGCCGATGTGCGAGGTGATCGGGCGCCCGGAGCTGGCGGTCGACCCCCGGTTCGCCGACCACACGGCGCTGCGGGACAACAGCACCGAGGCGATCGCCCTGCTGCGCGAGGCCTTCGCGGAGCGCACGCTCGAGGAGTGGCGGTCGCGGCTGGCCGACTTCGTCGGCCAGTGGGCGGTCGTGCAGGACACGCAGGAGGTCGCGGTCGACCCCCAGTCCGTCGCGAACGGCTACATCCAGGACCTCGAGACGGCGGCCGGCGTGCCGTTCCAGCTGGCCGCCGCGCCGGTGCAGTTCGACGAGCGGCCGCCGGCCACCCGCCGGGCGCCGCAGTTCAACGAGCACGGTGACGAGATCCTCGCGGAGCTCGGACTCGACTGGGACACGGTCGTGGACCTCAAGGTCCGCGGCGTCGTCGCGTAGCGACCACCCGGGCCGTCCGCACACCAACCATCCGACTCGACAGGTAGGAGAAAGTGACATGACCTTGTTCGACGCCTTCCGGTACGACGGGAAGCGGGTCCTCGTCGTCGGCGGGGCGACCGGCATGGGTGCGGCCGCCGCCGAGTTGGCGCAGAGCGCCGGCGCCGAGGTCGTGGTCATGGACTACGCCGAGGTCACGCTGCCCGGCGCCAAGGCCATCCACGTCAATCTCGCGGACGCGGCGTCGATCGACGCGGCCGTCGAGCAGTGCGGCGGGCCGGTGCACGCGCTGTTCTCCGCCGCCGGTGTCGCCGACGGCACGCCCGGCATCGAGCGGATCAACTTCATCGGCCACCGGTATCTGATCGACCGACTGCTGGCCGGGGGCCTGCTGCCCCGGGGTTCGGCCATCGGCTTCATCTCGTCGGCGGCCGGCCTCGGCTGGGAGGGCAACCTCCCGCTGCTCAAGGAGTTCCTCGACATCACCGACTTCGACGCGGCGACGCTGTGGGTCCACGAGCATGGCAAGGCCGACTACATGTGGAGCAAGCAGGCGGTCTGCGCCTACGTGGCTCGGGAGTCGTTCGCGCTGCAGAAGCAGGGCATCCGCGTCAACGCCATCTGCCCCGGCCCGACCGACACGCCCCTGGCCCAGGCCAACAAGGAGATGTGGCTCGGCTTCGGCGCCGACTACCGGGCCGAGGTCGGCATCGAGGCGGCGACGCCGCTGGAGCAGGCCTACCCGCTGCTGTTCCTCTGCAGCGACGCCGCCGCGGCCGTCAGCGGGATCACCGTCATCACCGACGCGGGCTACTGCAGCTCCGGCATCACGGGGAGCTACCCGGCCGCGGCGGAGAACGTGCGCTTCTTCTTCGGCCGGTAGGACCTGCCGGCCGGATCGGTGGGTTCGGCCGGTCCGTACGGACCGGCCTGCGGCCGACCCGGCCCCGCCGGTGCCGCCAGCGACCTGGAGGAAAACCCGACATGCTGTTGGAACTGAGCTCCGACCAGGAGATCTTTCGGGATACCACCGCGAGATTCCTGACCAGTCGGGTGCCGATCAGCGAGGTCCGGAGTCTCCGGAACCACCCCGCCGGCTTCGAGCCCGACTACTGGCGCGAGGGCGCCGAGCTCGGGTGGACGTCGCTGCTGGTCAGCGAGGAACACGGCGGAGGCTCGGTCAGCGGCGGGGGGCTGGTGGACCTCACCACGATCGCCCACGAGTTCGGCGTGCACGCCGCGCCGGGACCGCTGGTCCCGACCAACGTGGTCGCCGGGACGCTGAGCACCTTCGGTGGCGAGGCGCACCGTCCCGTCCTCGAGTCGCTGCTGGCCGGCACATCGGTCGCGGCGTGGTGCTTCGGCCCGGCCGTCGACACCGACGGCCGCGGCCCCGTGGGCCCGCGCTGCCGGATCGCCGACGGCGAGGTCGTCCTCGACGGCGTCCAGCGTCCCGTCGAGGCGGCGGGCCAGGCGCACCACATCCTGGTCACGGCCCGGGCCGAGGGTGGGCTCACGCAGATCCTCGTCCCGACCGACACCGCCGGGGTGTCGATCGAGCCGATGCGCACGGCGGACCTGACCCGCCGTTTCGCGGCGGTGACGTTCGACGGCGTCCGGCTCCCGGTCGAGGCCCTCGTGGGAGAGCCGGGCGACGCCGACGAGCTCCTCGAGTACCAGCTCCAGCTCGCCGTGGTGATAGGCAACGCCGAGGCGGTGGGCGCCCTGCAGACCGCCTTCGACATGACGCTGCAATGGGCGTTCGACCGTTACTCGTTCGGGCGCCCGCTGGCCTCCTACCAGGAGCTCAAGCACCGGTTCGCGGACCAGAAGACGTGGCTGGAAGCCTGCCACGCCGTCAACGACGCCGCCGCGGCGGCAGTCGACGACCGGTCGGCCGACGCGAAGGAGCTGGTCAGCGCCGCCAAGGCGTTCATCGGTGACTACGGTTCCGAGCTGGTCCAGGACTGCGTGCAGATCCACGGTGGGATCGGCGTGACCTTCGAGCACGACCTGCATCTCTACCTGCGCCGGGTCACCGTGAACCGGGCCCTGTACGGCACGCCGGCCGACCATCGCCAACGCATCAGCACCGTGCTCGAGAACCGGAAGGAGCGGGTATGACCGACGCCATCGAGGACGTCGAGAGTTTCCGGCTGCGTGCCCGCACCTGGATCCGCGCGAACCTCCGCCCGCTGGAGCCGCACGAGACACTCGCGCCCACCCTCGCGCTACCGGTCCAGACCGAGGAGGAGGAACTCGCCGCGCTCGCCCGGGAGCGTGAGCTCCAGCGCATGATCTTCGACGCCGGCCTCGCCGGGATCGGCTTCCCCCGGGAGTATGGCGGGCAGGGCCTGACGACGGACCATCAGCGCGCGTTCAACGCCGAGATCGTGGGTTACGAATACCCGGCGCGGCTGCAGGCGCCGACGTTCTCGCCCTGCGGTGCCGTGCTGCTGGACTTCGGCACCGAGGAGCAGAAGCGCCGGCACATCCCCGCCATTCTCAAAGGCGAGGAGATCTGGATGCAGCTGCTGTCCGAGCCCAGCGGCGGGTCGGACGTCGCGGCCGCCCTCACCAGCGCCGTCCGCGACGGCGACGACTGGATCCTGAACGGCTCGAAGGTCTGGACGACCGGCGCCTCGACCGCCGACTGGGGCCTGTGTCTGGCCCGGACGAACTGGGACGTCCCGAAGCACCGCGGCCTGACCGTGTTCATCCTGCCGATCCACCAGCCGGGCATCGAGGTGCACCGCATCGAGATGCTGAACGGCTCGACCGAGTTCTGCCAGGAGTTCCTGACCGACGTCCGGGTCCCCGACAGCGACCGCATCGGTGACGTCGACGGCGGCTGGACGGTGGGCACCCGCTGGATGTTCCACGAGCGGATGCTCTTCAACTCGCCGTTCGTCAGCATCCCGGTGGGAACCTCGCCCGGCGAGGTCGGTGCCGCCTCCATCGTCAACGTCGCCCGGGACACCGGACGATTCGACGATCGCTGCGTCCGGGACCTCCTCGGCGAGGCCCACATGCTCGAGCTCGTCGGCCAGACACTCCGGCGCCGGATCGGCCGCGGTGTCGCCGCGGGCCGGATATCCGAACAGTCCGCCGCGATCACCCGCCTGTTCGCGGGTGTCTCCTCCGCGCGGAAGGCCACCATCGCGTTCGAGATCGCGGGCCCCGCGGGGGCGGCCTGGACGGCGGACGACGGCGCGGCCGCGAACTGCGGCGATGACTTCCTGATGCGGCAGACGTCCTGCATCGGCGGCGGCACCACGGAGATGGCCCGTAACGTGATCAGTGAGCGGGTGCTTGGCATGCCCCGCGAGCGCACACCCGACCGTGACCGACCCTTCCGAGACGTACCACGGAGCGCATCGAACCGCGCCTGACTGGAAAACTCAACGTAACGTGGGCAGGCTCGCGCCCACCAGGGCACTTGGCCGCTGGCGCGTGGGAAGGCGGCGGTTCGGGTGTGGCTGTCAGCCGGCCCTTCTGTAGGCGAGCGGTACGCGGGTGCGTGCCCGGGCTCGCGCGGCCCTGGTGCGCGGCCGTCAGGCCGCGGGGGCCGGGGGGTCAGGCCGCGGCGAGCATCGAGGCGGCCTCCTCGGGCGAGACCCCGAGATTCTTCATCTGCCGGGCCAGCACGCGCTTGCGCCTTTCTGGGTCCTGCTGGGGGGTGTGGTAGTCGGCGCCGAGCTCCCGGAACGGCACCTGGTCGTGCACCATCCGCCAGATGATCTCGAGGATGGAGCGGCTGGTGGCGACGAGGGCCTTCAGCCCGCCGCGGCGGGCGCGTAACCGCCGGTGGCGTACCCCGAGGAAGGTGTTGGTGCGCCCGGCGGAGACCGCGGCCGTGCCGAGCGTGCGGCGCACGTAGCGGTTACCGCGTCCGGTCCGGCCCATCCGCAGGGATGCTCCGGTCTGGATCGTGCGCGAGGTCAGCTTCGCCCACGACGCCAGGTGCCCCGAGGCCGCGAACGGGCTCATGTCCGTCCCGATCTCCGCGAGGATCAGCTGCGCGGAGTCCCTGCCGATCCCGGGGATCGCGTCGAGCAGGTCGACGAGGTCCGCTGCCGTCCGCGGCACCGGTGGCCCGTCGGCGGGTGGGGGCGTGGCGCCGGCGGGAGCATCAGCGGCGGGTGGGATGATCTCACCGGTGACGGTCGAGACCGTCCCGGGCACCCCGTCCACCACGGTGACCCCGGCGGGTTCGGGAGTGCCGGACCGGCGGGCGGGCAGCGGCATCGCCGCGGTCATCTCCTCGAGGCGCGCGGACAGCGTGGCGATCTGCTGGTCGAGCGCGTCGACCTGCTCCAGGTAGATCTTCAGCAGGAAGGCGTCGTGGTCGCTGAACCGGCCGGTCAGCGCCGCGGTCATCTCCTCCGGCGAGGCCTTCAGGCCCGTCCCGAGCGCCGCGAGCCGGCGCGGGTCGCGTTCCCCGGCCACCAGCGCGTCGAGGATCCGCCGCCCCGCCACCGGCGAAGAGGTCCGAGACCACCGACGAGAGCTTGACCAGCGCCCCTTCGAGCACCTTCTCGCTCCGTTGCTTGGCCCGCGTGCGGTCCGCGACGAGGTCGACCCGCATCCGGGTCACATCCCGCATCCGGCGGATGTCCACCGGCGGCACGAACGACCGCCGCAGCATCCCGCGCTCGTTCAGCTTCGCCAGCCACACAGCGTCCAGCTTGTCCGTTTTGGGCCTTCCGGGGACGTTCTTCACATCCCGGGCGTTGAGCAGCCACACCTCAAGGCCCCGCTCCTCGAGCAGGTAGTAGAACACCCGCCAGTAGTCCGAGGTGCTTTCGAGGACCACTCGCTCGATACCCTGGCAGACCAGGTGGTCCGCCAGCCCCTCCACCGCCGGGACCGTCGCGACGACGTCGAAGACGCGGGTGACCCGCGTGCCTTCCTTCGTGTCGTGCGGGACCCGCACGCACACCTTCCCGGACGCCTTCGCGACGTCGATCGCCGCGACCCGCGCCAGGGTCTGCTCGGTGTCGTCCACGACGACCTCGACCGAACCGTCCACCGCACCCCCAACCGATCGATACCTACAGGTAGCGACCGCCCGGGGACCGACAAAAGATCAACACTCTGACTGGCGTGCTCGAAGCACAGCGGGCGACCCGCACGGTCAAGATCCCTCGCCAAACTAATGGACGGCGACGAAGGCCAAGGAACGGACGGCGTTGGACGGGCGGTCAACCCGCACCCTGCCAGGCCGCTCCGGGTGCGCCTGAAAGAGCCCAGGCGGAGCTTTCACGCCGGGGCGGCGTGCCCGAAGGGCCAGGGGAACTAATGGGAGCTACCGGGTCGGGATGAGGCAGGCTCGGTGCTGGTAGCCGCTGGCAGGTGAGCACTCTCCGCGCCTGGACCGAGTTCGAGTCCTTTGGTCAGATCGTGCCCCTGCCGGTGGTCGGGAGAGCTGACTACCGATGGGATGTCGTGGCCGTCCATCGCGACGTGATCACTTGACCATTAGGCCGTGGTGGATCTCCCGTGGGCTGCCGGACCTGCTGGCGGAGCGTGGGGAGGCCTGGGTGCTGTTCGTCGGAGACGACCGGGCAGAAGATCATCATGATGTGGAGGTGCAGGACGGGACCGGCCGCCGGTTGACGAAGGGCCGGCTGCCGGAGGGGCTCGCCGGGATCACCCGGCTGCACGAGCTGGTCGGTGCGCACCTGGCCGAGGACGCCGACCCTGCTGAGGTGGTGGTCGGGATCGAGACCGACCGCGGGCCGTGGGTGTCGGCGCTGGTCGCGGCGGGCTACCAGGTGATCGCGGTCAATCCGGTGCAGGCGGCCCGGTATCGGGAGCGGTACTCGACATCCGGGGCGAAAAGCGACGCCGGCGACGCGCACGCGCTGGCGGACATGGTCCGTACCGACCGCCACCAGCTGCGGCCGGTCGCCGGCGACAGCGACCTGGCCGAGGCGGTGAAGGTCACCGCCCGGGCCCATCAGACGCTGGTCTGGGACCGCACCCGGCAGGTCCAACGGCTGCGCGCGGCGCTGGTCGAGTCGTTCCCAGCCGCGGTGGCCGTCTTCGACGACCTCGACGCCGCCGACACGTTGGAACTGCTCGAGAAGGCGCCGACTCCGGACCTGGCCCGGCGGCTGACCGTCGCGCAGATCTCCGCCGCGCTCAAGCGGGCCCGCCGCCGCGGTGACCTCGCGGGCAGGGCGCGGGCGATCCGGGCCGGGTTTCAGGCCGGTCAGTTGCCGGTCCGTCCGGCGACCGCCGCCGCCTACGGCGCGGTCGTGCGTGCCCAGGTTGGGCTGATCGGCACGCTCACCACCGAGATCGGCCGGCTCGGCGCGCAGGTCGATGCCCATTTTGGCCAGCACCCGGACGCTGAGGTCCTGCTGTCCCAGCCCGGTCTGGGGCCGGTCCTCGCCGCCCGGGTGCTCGCCGAGTTCGGAGACGACCCCGATCGCTACGCCGACGCCAAGGCTCGCAAGAACTATGCCGGGACCAGCCCGGTCACCCGCGCCTCGGGGAAGAAGACCGTCGTGATGGCCCGCTACGCCCGCAACGACCGGCTCGCCGACGCCCTGCACCAGCAGGCGTTCAGCGCGCTAAACGCCTCACCCGGCGCCCGCGCCTACTACGACGCGATCCGCGCCCGTGGCACCGGCCACCACGCCGCACTACGCCAGCTCGGCAACCGGCTCGTCGGTATCCTCCACGGCTGCCTCAAGACCCACACCCACTATCAGGAAGCAACCGCCTGGCCACAGAACGTCGCATCCGACGCCGCCGCTTGACATCCAAAAACATGGGATGTCTGACCGGAATCCCGGCCGGAGCGGTTCGCCAAGCGCTCCACGCCTATGGGACTCCAAATTCGGGTTCGGCACCTCGGCTGACGGAACCGCCACGCCGCCTACAAGTAATTCCGCACGGGCCCAGTAGGTTCGACGCCTCTGCCGCGACGCGCCCGGAAGCACGCGCCACGTGCATGGATTCTACTGGGGTGCGATTCCCCCAGGTCACCCGACCAGGTCTGGCGGTCACGTCGCCGAAAAGAACGCGAAGTCCTCCAGGAGATGCTGGTGGCGGGCACGCACCATGCCCTCCATCTCCGGATGTGTGATGATGTATGTACGGTTACCACGGATGCCCCGCACGACAATCGGCCCCACGGCCTCGTCCGACATCATGCTCAGCAGCAGGTCCGACGGCAGCTCACGACCCGCCATCGGATCGGGCGCCGGTCCACCGAACCGCTCCGGGCGGTGCCGGGCAGACGTCGAGACCAAGTTGGTTGCCACCGCTCCGGGACAGAGTACCGACACCCCGATATCTTCGGACGCGAGCTCGTATCGCAGCATCTCGCCGTACCCGAGAACAGCATGCTTCAACGTGGTGTACACGCCGGTGTCCGTGCCGCCCGTCTGCTCCGCGGGTAACGCCAGCAGGCCGGCCATTGACGATGTAAGCACGATGTGCGATTCGTCGTCGTGTCCACGTAGAAGCGGTAGAAACGCCTGGACTACGCGCACGGCTGCCATGAGGTGGAACTCGACGAACCACGCCCACAGTTGCTCGCTGGCCGTGGTGAGTGGAGCGTTGGTGTGGACGCCGACCGTGTTCACGAGCACATGCACGCCACCCAGATCGCGTGCTGCGCCGGCCGCGAGTTCCGCTAACGAGTCGCGATCGGTCGCGTCCACGCGTGAAGCGTACGCGTCGCCACCGCGCCGCACGATCTCGTCGCGTACTGCCTCCGCGCTGCCGGAGTCGATGTCAGCAACGACGACTCGCATTCCCTCACCGGCGAGACCTAAAGCAATCCCGCGACCGATTCCGCTCCCACCGCCGACAACCACTGCGCCGCGCCCATCTAGCTTGTCCATAGCTGCCCGCCTCTTGTGTCACGCCGGCCCGGGAGGCTACACATTCATGCGGCGCCCCGGCGGCATTTTATCCAGTGTTCTGGGTAGGCCCCTCTTCTACAGGCCCGCGGCCCCAGTCTTGCGTTCGTTCCTTTCATGGGTGTTGCGTCCGTCAGGTCGACGAAAACGTACATCCGTCCCGGCTGGATCGTGCGCGAAGTGCCTTCCTTGACTATCGCAAGCCCTTGGCGAGTGAGAGGAATTTATGCGCACTGACGGCAAGGTCGAGCGTCGACCGTTACCGCAGGCGAGCAGGCACGCCTCGTCTCGCCGAACCCCCGCCTTGGTCATTGCTGCCCCGCCGCGGGGATGATCTCTCGAGGACCGCTGGCGCGATGATGTTAGCCCCACCTCCACCCTGTTATCGATCTTGGCTCTGGCGTGGCCAGCCAGACGGACATGCCCGGCTCCGCGGACGGTCCGGTGACCAAACCCACCTCTTGCGGATCTCGGACAGTTTGTATACAACCATGCCTGAGAGGTGTATACAACAGTTGGCAAGGGGGCGGGTGGGGTCGCAGGCACGCAGGTCCGTTCATCCGAAGGTCGGTCGCCCAGGAGGTACGTCGGGATGATGACCCAAGCTCAAGGTGAGGCGGTCTATGAGCAGCCGCCGTGAGCTCGGCATCAACCGGTCGGTACCGCGCCGGACGCACCGGTGCGGCGGTCTCGCCAGGGCCGAGCGCCCGCACGGCCGGCGTCCGCATCACCCGTCGGGGCCGAGATCCACGGATCAGCCGGTCGTGGATCGAGGGTCCCGTATCGGCAACTCCCAAGGGGTCGAGTGATCCCACCTGTGGGCGGCTTGCCCCGGTCCCGGGGCTCCCTCTACGGCCTCGACTACGAGGCCGACTGACTCGACGTAAGCCGGCGTGGCGAACGTGAGGTGTGTATGACGAAGCAGAAGCTCATCATCGAGGTCCGGATCAACGAGGGAACGACTAGGGACATCAGTCCACACGTTCCCTACAGCCCTGAGGAGATCGCTAGCCAGGCAGTCGAGTGCTGGCAGCAGGGCGCGTCACTCGTGCACTACCACGCCCGGGATCCCGAGACGGGTGCGCAGTCTGCTGATGTGGATCTGTACGCGGACGTGGTGCGGCGGATCAAGCAGGAGAGTGATCTCATCACGTTTCCGACGCTGGGCGCGAGCATGTTGCCGACCGCTGAGGAGCGTGTGGGGCACATCGTCGAGATGGCGAAGGATCCGGCGACCAGGCCCGACTGCGTCCCAGTCGACATGCTGACCACCAACCTGGACCGGTACGACTCGCAGCGCAGAGCGTTCATCAGCAACGATCGAGTCTATTTGAACACGACGAAGATGCTCACGCATGTCTGCGAGACCGTGAGCGCTGTCGGGGTGCAGCCGGTATCCATGATATGGAACATCGCTGGGGTTCGGCTCACCGAGGCGTTCCTCGAGATGGGACTGTACAAGGAGCCGCTGTTCTGTGAGCTGACGCTGTTCGCGGACCCGTTCGTCAGCTACGGACATCCGGCAACGATCAGGGGGCTGCACGCGCTCCTCGACTTCTTTCCGGCTCAGGCGAACTGGCCCTGGTTCCTAAGTGTGATCGGCGGCAATGCGTTTCCGGCGCTCGCAGGCGCGATCGAATCCGGCGGCCACGTCGCCATCGGCGTCGCCGACCATTCATACCAGGAGCTCGGCATGCCCACGAACGCCGAGCTCGTCACGCGTGTCGTCGAGATGGCTCGAAGCATGGGCCGGGAGGTCGCCACACCGGCCGAGGCCCGTGAGATGCTCGGACTGCCCGGATACGAGAGTTAGTCCTCGGCATTGTCGTCAAGTTTCGTGCACGGCGCGGCCGGGTACCGCGCGAGCCGTATCCGCTCCGAGCCCCGGCGTCAGCAGAGTCCGCTTGGCGAACGGGTGTGCGTGTTCTGACATCGTCAGTTAAAGGAGGTCGGTATCCATGGGTGTAGAAACTACGCCGGCGCAGAGACTCTCGACAGTCGGCAGTATCAGATTCGAGAAGGTGACGGGGAACATCGGTGCGATCGTCCACGGTGTCGACGTCCACGTTGCCCACGGCGACGAGGTGGCGTCGGTGCTGCTGCGATCGTTGCATGAACACGGCGTGCTGTTCTTCCATTCGGACACGGCGATCAGCAGCGAGCAGTTCTCGGGGTTTTCCTCGGTCTTTGGTGAGCCATATGTCTATCCCTATGGGAAAGGGCCTGGCCAATTCGTAACCGAGGAGGGCGCCGACGCGGTGCGACTCCGGACGAGCTACTGGCACACGGACGGGAGTCCTCAGGAGAAGCCCCCCCAAGCCGCACTCTTATGCTCGGTGGAGGTCCCGGCCTTCGGTGGTGACACCATGTGGGCAAGCATGACCGCGGCATTCGATGCCTTATCGTCCCGATACCAGCGGCTGTTCGACGGCATGGAGGCTGTGCACAGCACCGCTGCGGTGGCGCGGTACCACGACGCCTTCGGTCAGGGGGAAAGTCACGTGCATCCTGTCGTGATCACCGATCCGGTGACTCGGCGGAAGGCTCTCTACGTCAACTCGGTTTATACGGAGCGGCTCGTCGGGATGAGTGAGCGGGAGAACGAGACGCTCCTGCGGATGCTGTACGAACACGTCAATACGCCGGAGTTCCACGTCCGTCTGCGTTGGCAGCCGAACATGATCGCAGTGTGGGAAGAGCGGGTTACGCAACATCGTGCGGTCGCCGACTACGCGGAACGTCGGGTCCTGCGCCGTATCACCATCACTGGCGACCGTCCGAAGGCCTGACTGCGTTCAGAGCGCTTAGCCAGCGTCTGCGACGCCGACCCGTTTCGCGTGCCAGCCAGCCAGCGGTGCTGCCTGTGAGCCCGCCGAGGTATGGGAATTAGGTTTTGTTCATGATGAGTCAGGAAGAACGACGGGCCGTTCATGGCCGCGTACTTGAGTCGTTGTGTGCTGGTGACGAGGTTGCCGGTCCCGATGCACCGGTCTACGGAGGTGAGTAATGGGCATGCTTGACGGGAAGGTGGCGGTGATAACCGGCGCTGGATCGGGGATAGCGAAGGCTTCTACAAAGCTCTTCGTTCAGGAGGGTGCCAAGGTGGTGGCCGTCGATATAAGTGGTGCGGAGAAGGACACTGCGGCCGAAGTCGGCGGAAATGTCCTTCCCTTCCACTGCGACGTCTCCGACGAGACGGGCGTTGCTGCGATGTTCGAGGCCACTATCAAGGAGTTCGGACGCGTCGATGCCGTGCTGAACGTGGCCGGTACCCACGGTACCCGGCCACCTGAGGTCGTCGCCGTCGCCGAGTTCGAGAAGATGACCCAGGTGAATCTGCGTGGCGTGCTCATTATGACCGAACATGCGATTCCAGCGATGCTCCGCTCAGGCGGCGGCAGCATCATCAACTTCTCCTCGATCTCGGCGATCAATGTCCAGAGCCGGACGTCAATCATGTATGCTGCCGCGAAAGCCGGCACCCATGCCCTTACCAAGGCGGTGGCCGTCGAGTACGGTCCCATGGGCATCCGGGCAAACGTCATCGCACCTGGATTTACGCTCACCGATATCATGAAAGGGCCGCCTGAGTTGCTGCGCGAGATGAGTTCGAAGGCTGCACTCAAACGGGGCGGTCAACCGCGGGAGCTGGCCGAGGTAGCGGCTTTTCTGGCCTCGGACCGCGCCTCCTTCGTGACCGGAGTCGTCATTCCAGTCGATGGCGGCTGGTCGGCGCGACTGGCCTAGCGAAGCGAGAGGAGGACTCCGTCTTCCTCTCGGTTCGAGGGTTCGGGTTTCCGGACGCTTCGGCGGAACGACCTGCTGTCAGCCGGTGGATGACAGACAAGAAGGCATGAAGGAGGTCGTACCTGAATCCGGCGCGGCCTCCTGCCGCGTCTTCGGCGTCGCCCGACAGCGCTTCGTCGGAAGGACTTGTATACACCGGCGGGTCGATGATTGTATACGTGAATGATCGAGGGTGGAGCACCCGATGGTGGGGCGATCGCCACACGGATGCTGCGGTGCGGTCATGCCCGATGTCGCGGCTCGTCACCCCGACAGACATGCACGAGGCTCCCGCCTCTCAGCCGCTTCGCGTGTCGCCGTCTGGCGGTGGTGCACCGGTCGCAGGAGGAGGAACATGACGACGGATCGAACGGCGGGCATCTCGGGACAGGTGCGGCGCCGGTTATACGAGCTGATGACGCTCATGAAGGCGGCCGACGACCGGCTGAGCAGAGGGATCGCGTCGGGTGAGCTGCAGTGCGTGTACTGGCCTCCTCGTGGGCAGGAGGCGATTGCCGCGGCGATGGGGGTGTGTCTTCGGTCGGACGATCAGTTGGTCACGACCTATCGGGGGTTGCATGACCTGATCGGCAAGGGTGTGCCGTTGGTGGAGATCTACGGAGAGATGCTGGGCCGGCAGGTGGGATCGGGCCGGGGTAAGGGCGGGACGATGCACATTGCCCGCCCCGACTCAGGCGTCATGTTGTCGACGGGGATTGTGGGATCCGGGCCGCCGGTCGCGGTGGGGATGGCCATGGCGGCGCGGCGCAAGGGCCTGGATCGGGTGACGGCCGTGAGTTTCGGTGACGGGGCGACGAACACCGGCTCGTTTCACGAGGCGGCGAACATGGCGGCGCTGTGGGATCTGCCGTTGGTGCTGGTGTGCCAGAACAACCAGTACGGCGAGATGACGCCAACTGAGCACACGATGAAGATCGCCCAGGTCGCGGACCGGGCGGGCGGGTACGGGATGCCGGGTGTCCGCGTCGACGGCAACGACCCTCTCGCCGTCCTTGCCGTGTTGACGCAGGCCGTGGAGCGGGCGAGGAGCGGAGGGGGCCCGACGCTGGTGGAGTGCGTGACGTTCCGGTTCCGTGGTCACTACTTCGGGGATCCCATGGCGTACATCCCAGCTGAACGGATGGCCGCCGCTGTCGAGGCTGATCCGATCCCGCGGTTCCGGTCGCGCCTGCTGGAGACGGGGGTCTGCGATGAGCACGAGCTCGACGAGATCGAGGCGGCCGCCGTCGCGGCGGTCGAGGAGGCGTTGACCGCGGTCCTGGCGGCGCCGGTCGCGGCACTCGACGAGCTGGATCGTGACGTGTACGCCGACCCGCGGAACTGCCCCGCCTAGACCCATATCCCGCTGGCGTCACGGTAAGAGCGGCTCCGGGCAATGCCGGCCTCGTGATGACTGTTCGCCTTCTCGATCATTGGACCTGCATAGAGGTGGACGTGGACGAGCAACGGATGACGATGCGCGAGGCGTTGAACCTCGCTTTGGACCAGGCGTTGGCGCTTGATGAGCGTGTCTTCCTGCTGGGGGAGGATATTGCCGATCCCGGCTCCAGCGGGCCGACCAAGGGGCTGTCGACCAAATACGGCGCGGATCGGGTGCTTGACACGCCGATTTCCGAAGCGGCGATCGTGGGTGCCGCGATCGGCGCCGCGATGGAGGGGTTCCGCCCGGTCGCAGAAATCATGATCATGGATTTTATTGGTATCGCCTCCGATCAGATCGTCAATCATGCGGCGAAGCTGCGGTTCATGACCGGGGGGCGGACGACCGCGCCGATCACGGTCCGGACACAGGTCTATGGCGGGTTGGGGACCGGGGCGACGCACTCGCAGTCGTTGGAGGCGTGGTTCATGCATGTTCCGGGGTTGAAGGTGATCGTGCCTTCGACGCCGCGGGACGCCAAGGGTCTTCTCACGTCGGCGATTTTTGATGATGACCCGTGCGTCTTCCTGGAGACGATTCGTCTGCAGGGCCAGCGCGGGTTGGTGCCGGTGGATCCGGGATTCTCGATTCCGCTGGGTCAGGCGGACGTGAAGCGGCCGGGTACTGATGTCACGTTGATCGGCTATGGCCGGGGGGTGGTCGAGTCGCTCGGCGCGGCAGCCGTGCTCGAGGCGGAGGGGGTCAGCGCCGAGGTGCTTGATCTGCGCACCCTGGTTCCGCTCGATGTGCCGGCGATGGTTGATTCGGTGCGTCGAACGAGGCGTGCTGTGGTGGTGCATGACGCGGTGCGGTTCGCCGGGCCCGGGGCGGAGATCGCCGCGATTCTGCAGCGCGAGCTCTTCGGTGTTCTTGAGGCGCCGGTGGAGCGGGTGGGTGCCCGGTTCGTGCCGAATCCGGCCCCGCCGGCACTGGAATCGCAGATATACCCGAACACCGAACGTATTGTCGCGGCGGTCCAGCAGACGCTGCGGTCGGAAACGATCAGGGACGGTGCCTGTGGCTGACTTCGCGATCCGTATTCCGCGTGTATCGGTCGCGATCTCGGAGGCGGAGCTGCTCGAGCTTCTCGTGGATGAGGGAGCGAACGTCTCTGAGGGCGACCCGTTGTTCATCATCGCGACGGACAAGGCCGAAACCGAGGTCGAAGCCGGCGCGTCCGGCACGGTGCACTGGACCGGCGCCATCGAGACGGTCTATGAGATCGGTGCCGAGATCGGGACGATCCAGGCGTCGGGCTGACACCGTATGGAAGCCCGTGTGGCAGGAGGTTGATGTTGATGGCTCTCACCGACGACCGCCGCCCGGTCGCCACTCGCGATGTTCCGTTCGCGATGCGTGACCGGTTACGTGTGCCACGTGAGCGTTATTACGACCGGGGGTTCTACGAGCTCGAGAAGGAGTATCTGTGGCCGAGGGTCTGGCAGATGGCCTGCCGGCTGGAGGAGATCCCGCAGCCTGGGGATTTCGTCGAGTACGAGATCTGCG
>NZ_SJXI01000040.1:0-2216 GCF_004337455.1 Parafrankia sp. BMG5.11
TACCTCGACCGGAGCGACACCTGCGGCGAACAGGTCCGTGGCCCGCGCCCGGACCGCTTCGTACTGGGCACGACCCTGCGCGGTAAGCCCGCCACCATCCGCATACCTCATGCCAGCGGCAAGCCCTGAGCACGGTCAGGCCATACCCGGACAGACCGGATGTGATCAAACAGACCCCGACCATTCAAGATCTGGTAGCGCCGGGATAAACCGGCTTGGAGAAGGAGATGGAAGAGCTCTACGTCGAAGGAGTAGCGACCCACGACGACCCCGAGCCATGTGGCTGCTTCCGTAAGGGGGCTGCTGAAGCGTTGGTAGGGGCACGTGTAGGCCGGGTGATTGAGCCGCGAAATGAACAGTTCCAGGGCGCCGACACGTTCAGATCCGTGGAAGGCAACACCGCCGGGAGCGTTAGTCGCGAGTTCCCGGTGGGCCCGGCGCGGTCAGAGAACCATGGCATGCACGGAATCTCCAAGCACGAGAACCGGGAGATCCCGCGTCCGCCCGTCGGAGTGATGACCGGCGGGACGTCCAGGGAACGCCGAGGCGGTAATCCTGGGATGCACGGACACGGGAAGTCGGACACGCCAATAGTACCTGTGAACCTGCCGAACAAGCCCGTGCGAGCGGGTGCGGAGGCGGGGGAGGGAAGGGGCGTGGCCAAGGGGAACACGACCAGCGAAACACGTCCCGGACGCAGAGCCGGGCCAGGCGTGTCAAGCCCGTTGGATCGTGTGCGCCTAGCCGCACGGCAGGACAAGGGAATACGGTTCACCGCGCTGCTCCACCACGTGGACCTGGACCGTCTGCGGGCTGCCTACCGGGCGATCCGCCCGCAGGCCGCGCCGGGCGTGGACGGGGTGACGTGGCGGGAGTACGGGCAGGACCTGGAGGGCAACCTGCGGGACCTGCACGCCCGGATCCACTCGGGGCGTTACCGGGCGAGTCCCTCGCGGAGGGTGTACATCCCGAAGGCGGACGGGCGGCTGCGGCCGCTCGGTATCGCCACGCTGGAGGACAAGATTGTCCAGCGGGCGGTCGTCGAGGTGCTGAACGCCATCTACGAGGAGGACTTCCTCGGCTTCTCGTACGGGTTCCGGCCAGGGCGTAGCCAGCACATGGCGCTCGACGCGCTCGCGGTCGGGATCCAGCGGAAGAAGGTGGGCTGGGTGCTCGACCTGGACATCCGGGATTTCTTTTCCAGCCTCAGTCATCAATGGCTGGTCAAGTTCCTTGAGCACCGGATCGCGGACAAACGGATCCTGCGCCTGGTCCAGAAATGGCTGAGCGCGGGAGTCATCGAGAACGGCGCGCGGTCGCAGACAATGGAAGGGTCACCGCAGGGGGCTTCGGTATCACCGCTGCTCGCTAACGTGTACCTGCACCACGTCTTCGACCTGTGGGTGCGGTGGTGGCGGAATCACTTCGCGTGCGGTGACGTGATCACCGTGCGCTTTGCTGACGACGCTGTCGCCGGCTTCGAGTACGAGGATGACGCGCGGCGGTTCCTTGTCGATCTTCGGGAGAGGTTCGCGAAGTTCGGCCTGGAGTTGCATCCCGACAAGACCCGGCTGATCGAGTTCGGGCGGTTCGCCGTCCGGAACCGGTCGCGGCGCGGGCAGGGCAGACCCGAGACGTTCAGCTTCCTGGGCTTCACGCACATCTGCGCGACGGGCAAGCGGGGCTACTTCTGGGTGCGGCGGGTCACGGACAAGAGGCGGATGGCGGCGAAGCTACGCGAGATCAAGATCGAAGCGAAGCGGCGCAGTCACCTACCCATCCCCGTTCAGGGGCAATGGTTGCGCAGCGTGGTCAACGGCCACCTGAACTACTATGCCGTGCCAGGCAACATGAACGCGACGGCATCCTTCCGCTACGAGGTGCTCCATGCCTGGCACAAGGCGCTATCGCGCCGTAGCCAGCGCGGGTACCTGAACTGGGGACGGATGGGGCCCATCGCGAACAGGTGGCTACCGACCGCAAAGGTCCGACATCCCCTGCCTACCGTTCGGCTCGACGCCAGCACCCGAGGCGGGAGCCCAGTGCGGTAGTTCCGCTCGCTGGGATCTGTGCGGGGGGCCGTCCGTAAGGACGGTCCCTACCGCGACTAGCGGAGCATTTCAACACCCACCGCCCCCACCGCTCCCTCAGCCAGCACCCACCCGACCCGCCACCCGCAGTCGCCCCAACCCCGGGGTCCACCGTCCATCGCACAC